>CAYLVR010000001.1:0-51215 GCA_964387165.1 uncultured Chitinophagaceae bacterium
TTTTTACAGTTTGCAGTGAGGGTGGGGTAATGGTCACCGGGGGTGGAATGGGTAGTAATAATCAAAAACTTTCTGCATTTTTGCAAGGATATGGCTTCAACCGTTTATCAGTCGCTGCTCACAAAAAAAACCAGTGCCCAAAAATCTTTTGCGGTACTCGTTGATCCTGACAAAGTTAGGACGCACGATATTGATGAACTCACTCAATTATGTGTTGAAGCAGAGGTCGACTATCTCCTGGTTGGCGGAAGCCTGGTCATCAGCAACCATCTTGACGAAGTAGTTGCCCGGATAAAAAAGAACTGCAACATACCCGTGATGTTGTTTCCTGGCAGCCCCTCTCAGATCACAAATCACGCAGACGCGCTTTTGTACCTTTCTCTCATCTCGGGACGAAATGCGGACCTGCTAATTGGCCAGCATGTTATATCTGCCCCCGCTGTCAAACAAAGCGGATTAGAGATCATTTCTACAGGTTATATGGTTGTTGATGGCGGCGCGCCCACAACGGTCTCTTATATCAGCAATGCGCTGCCCATTCCTGCAGATAAGAATGAAATAGCCATTTGCACGGCAATGGCCGGGGAAATGCTGGGCATGAAGCTGATTTACATGGATGCCGGCAGTGGCGCCCGAAAGCCTGTCCCCGAAAGCATGATCAAAGCTGTGGCCGATAATATAAAAGTGCCGCTGGTAGTGGGCGGAGGCATTACAGACCCCGAAAAAGCCTACCACAACTGCAAAGCAGGCGCCGACCTCATCGTGATCGGAAACGCCATCGAAAAGAACCGCTCGCTCATCCTGGAGATGTCCTCAGCCATCCATATGGTATCTGTTAAAGGATTTTAGAAAATAATTCGCCCCTCAATCTGAAAAATATATTTACTTTGTGTGATAATAATTTTTCATCAAAGTATAGTCGTTTTGTGAAATGCAAAAAAAACCTGCCGATATAATCGCTGACCTGGCTCCAGAGGCCATCGCCATGCGTAGGTTTTTCCCTGTACAGCCATGTGCAGTTTTTTTCGTTAGCCCGGTTCCCGTTAGGGTGCGACGTTGAGACTCATTAACCATACCGGCTGCACCATACTTCCCCGGCCCGACGGGGGTTGTTATCTTTCATCATTTCACTATTTCGTCAATGAACAAGGATCAGGATTTTAAAATTTTAATAGCGGACCAATCGCACGAAGGCTTTGCAGAGATCATTTGCGAAGAAATGGCCTCATCCGCAAAGGCCAGAGGAACAGGTATTGCCCGGAGAAGCCCGGAGTATATCAGGGAAAAAATGCGTGAAGGTAAAGCTGTGATCGCTTTCAATAAAGATGGCATCTGGGCTGGTTTCTGTTATATCGAAACCTGGAGCAATGCCGATTACGTGGCTAATTCAGGATTGATCGTTGCCCCCGCTTTCAGGAAAGATGGCCTGGCAAAAGCCATTAAGAGAAAAATATTTGCACTCAGCAGGAAAAAATATCCGGACGCCAAAATATTTGGGTTGACGACCGGCCTCGCGGTAATGAAGATCAATTCCGAACTTGGCTACGAACCTGTTACTTATTCCGAATTAACCCAGGATGATGAGTTCTGGAGCGGCTGCAAAAGCTGCGTGAACTACGATATACTAATAAGCAAGGAAAGAAAGAACTGTTTTTGCACCGCGATGCTCTATGATCCAAAAGATCATTATGAACCTGCAGAAACCACAGAGAATTTCGAGCAGCATTCAAAATTGTACGAACGCTTTATGCGTATCAAAAAATGGAAGCTGCTGCAACCTTTTTTGAAAAAAAGCGTTCAGAAAGTCACAAGAGAAAAATCTTTTTTTCAAATTTTCTTTAATCTCTAATTCGATATAAATGTCTTCTAAAAAAGTAGTTCTGGGTTTCAGCGGTGGGCTGGACACCTCTTATTGTGTTAAATATCTGCATGAAGATCTCGGTTATGAAGTGCATAGCATCACTGTGAATACCGGCGGTTTCAGCGATGCTGAAATAAAACAGATTGAAGAGCATGCTTATAAGCTCGGTGTTAAAACACACACAACCGTTAATGCAATTAAAACATATTACGATTCAATCATTAAATATTTAATATTCGGAAATGTTTTAAAAAATAATACCTACCCCTTAAGCGTAAGCGCAGAACGATTGAGCCAGGCGCTGCACATCGCCGATCATGTAAAAGAATTAAATGCCATTGCTGTTGCTCATGGCAGCACCGGCGCAGGAAACGACCAGGTTCGTTTTGACATGGTGTTTAATATCATGATTCCCGGAATTGAAATTCTTACTCCTATCCGCGACCTTAAATTAAGCAGGGAAGAAGAAATTGATTACCTTAAGCAGAAAGGTGTGAATATGAATTTCAGCAAGGCAATGTATTCAATTAATAAAGGATTGTGGGGAACAAGCGTTGGTGGCAAAGAAACATTGTCTTCGAAAGGTATGTTACCAGAAGAAGCATGGCCAACACCATTAACCAATAAAGGAAGCGAAGAAATTAAACTGCATTTTGAACAGGGGGAATTGCGGAAAATTAATGATAAACATTTTGATCATCCATCGGATGCTATTCAGTATCTGCAAACCATTGCCGGCGCCTATGCCATAGGCCGCGATATACATGTTGGAGATACTATTATTGGCATTAAAGGCCGGGTTGGATTCGAGGCTGCTGCACCAATGGTCATTATAAAAGCACATCATGCACTGGAAAAGCACGTACTAACCAAATGGCAACTGAGTTGGAAAGACCAGTTATCACAATTTTATGGCAATTGGTTGCATGAGGGACAGATCCTCGATCCGGTAATGCGTGATATTGAAAATTATCTTGAACATTCTCAACTCAATGTTACAGGAACCGTATTTGTGCAATTAATGCCATACAGATTCATGGTAATTGGAATTGAATCACCTTACGATTTAATGAATAGTACCTTTGGTAAGTATGGAGAAATGAATAATGGCTGGTCGGGAGATGATGTAAGAGGATTTAGTAAAATATTTGGCAACCAGACGATGATCTATCACCAGGTAAAAGAAAATACAAATGACAAAAGTTAAAGTCGGCATAGTGGGAGGCGCTGGTTATACTGGCGGCGAATTAATAAGAATACTTATCAATCACCCTGCTGTTGATATTGTTTTTGTGAACAGTAAGAGCAATGCAGGAAATCCTTTGTCGCAGGTACATGGCGACCTTGCCGGCGAAACCGATCTTTTATTTTCCAGCGAACTGAGAGAGGATATTGATGTGCTGTTTTTGTGTGTGGGGCATGGAGACGCAAAAAAATTCATGGATCAGAATAAAATTGATGACCGCATTAAAGTAATTGATCTCTCCCAGGATTTTCGTTTGAATAAAAATGCATCTCATGGTTCAAGGAAATTCGTTTACGGGTTACCGGAAATTAACAGGGAACAGATTAAGAAAGCAGATAATATTGCTAATCCCGGCTGTTTTGCCACGGCCATTGAATTGGGTTTGTTGCCACTCGCTAAAGCCGGATTATTAAAATCAATTTATACAACCGGCATTACAGGCTCAACAGGTGCGGGACAGGGACTTTCTTCTTCGGCGCATTTTTCATGGAGAGCAAATAATATCCAGGCATACAAAACGCTGAATCATCAGCATGTTAACGAGATCGGCCAGTCGCTTAACCAGTTACAAAATTCTTCAGATAAAATCGAATTGAACTTTGTACCCTGGAGAGGAGATTTTACAAGAGGAATATTTATCAGTTCACTGCTGGATTGTGATCTATCGCTGGAGGAGGTAACCAGGTTGTTTAAAGATTTTTATAAAGGCGATCCGTTTGTACATGTTTCTACTAGTCCTATTTTTTTGAAACAGGTAGTAAATACAAATAAAGGCCTGATCCAGATTGAAAAAGCCGGAAGCAAACTGGTGGTACATTCAATTATTGATAATCTATTGAAAGGCGCCTCAGGGCAGGCAGTGCAGAATATGAATATTTTATTTGGCCTTAAGGAAACGGATGGATTGAAGTTGAAGGCTAACTCATTTTAAAAAAGAATTGCTAACAGATGAACTTATTTGACGTATATCCCCTAAATGATATTACCATTACAAAAGCTAAAGGCTCTTATGTGTGGGATGATAAGGGGCAGCAATATCTGGATCTTTATGGTGGACATGCGGTAATATCTATCGGCCATGCACACCCCCATTATGTAGACAGGATAACTTCACAGCTGAACCAGGTAGGATTTTATTCTAATTCAATTAAAATTCCTTTACAGGTTGAACTGGCAGAAAAATTAGGTGTTATGTCAGGTCGCCCGGAATATCAATTGTTTCTTTGTAATTCAGGGGCAGAAGCGAATGAAAATGCATTAAAACTGGCTTCTTTTTATAATGGAAGAAAAAAAATTATTGCTTTTAGTAAATCTTTTCATGGAAGAACATCGTTGGCTGTTGCGGCTACAGACAATCCTGCGATAATTGCCCCTGTTAACCAAACCGACAATATTATATTCCTTCCATTTAATGATGTGGAGGCGTTGGATAAAGAATTTGCAAAACAGGGTAATGAAGTTTCCTCGGTGATTTGCGAAGGTATCCAGGGTGTTGGCGGCATCAACGTAGCTTCCGATGAATTCCTGCATGCGATCCGCAGATTATGTGATAAACATAATGCTGTATTTATTGCAGACAGTGTGCAGTGTGGTTATGGACGCACAGGTAAATTCTTTTCCCAGGATCATTCTGGCGTAAACGCAGATATCTATACAATGGCGAAAGGGATGGGGAATGGATTTCCTGTAGCAGGAATTATTATTGCGCCGCATATTCAGCCTAAATATGGAATGCTGGGTACCACATTCGGGGGAAACCATCTTGCCTGCGCAGCAGCACTCGCTGTTTTAGAAGTAATGGAAGAGGAGCAATTACTTGTTAATACAACAACTGTGGGAGAATATTTAATGAATGAATTAAAGAACATCCCCCAATTAAAAAATGTACGTGGCAGGGGATTAATGATCGGTTTTGATGTGGATGGAGAATTAAAGGACATGCGCAAAAATCTCTTATGGAACCATAAAATATTCACCGGCGAAGCAAAGCCCAGTACAATTCGTTTATTACCTTCACTGGCCCTGCTTAAAAAGGATGCGGGGAAATTGATAGAATCAGTGAATGAGGAAATAGCAGCGCTGGCTTAAATACTAACCCACTACCGCTCCTCAATGGAGAGGGTTAGTGGCTTCGTTAAAAAGCAGGGATGTATTATGGTGTAAGTGCGTTGGGGAAGCCAATAACCAGCTTATGCCGCAAATAAATAAAAAATGAGAAACTTTATTTCTGTCAACGATGTTTCCAATATTGATGCTATTGTAAAGCAGGCGCTTGTACATAAAGCAAATCCATTACAATCTAATCATTTAGGAAAAAACAAAAGAATAGGATTGTTATTCCTTAATCCAAGCATGCGCACGCGTTTAAGCACTCAGATCGCAGCACAGAATTTAGGAATGGAAGCGATCGTATTTAATGTTTCGCAGGATGGTTGGGCGCTTGAATTTGAAGAAGAAGCCATCATGAGTGGCAGCACTGTTGAGCATGTAAAAGATGCCGCGCCTATCATGGGTAAATATTTCGATATCCTTTGTGTACGCACATTCCCTTCACTGAAAAACAGAGAGGATGATTACAGCGAATTGTTCATTAAACAATTCATAAAATACTCGGGTATTCCTATAGTAAGCCTGGAAAGTGCAACACTGCATCCGTTGCAAAGTTTAACCGATGTAATTACTATTACAGAAAATCTTACAGTTAATAAACCCAAAATTGTTCTTACCTGGGCTCCACACGTTAAACCATTACCACAATGCGTGTCCAATAGTTTTTCCCAATGGATCAACGCCTGGGGCAAAGCAGATTTTGTAATTACACATCCCGAAGATTACGACCTGGATACAAAATTCACCAAGGGTGCCACGATCATACATGATCAGCAGGAAGCATTAAAAAATGCAGATTTTGTGTATGTAAAAAACTGGAGTACTTATAATGATTACGGAAAAATATATAGCAACGATCCCGATTGGATGCTGACCAATAAGAAAATGGAAGTTACCAATAACGCTAAAGTAATGCATTGCTTACCCGTTAGGAGAAATGTTGAACTAAGCGACGAAATACTTGACGGATCAAATAGTTTAGTTACCCCACAGGCATCTAACAGGGTGTGGGCCGCACAAGCAGTACTTGCCGAAATATTAAACTCTCTTAAATGAGCAGGCTGTACGTAATAAAAATTGGCGGTAATATTATTGACGACGAAACCAAATTAACTGCCTTCCTAAAAGAATTCTCATCAATTAAAGAGAATAAAATACTGGTACATGGAGGCGGTAAACTGGCGACAAGATTAGCCAGTCGGTTAGGAATACAACAGCAAATGGTTGACGGAAGAAGAATTACCGATGCCGAAACGCTGAAAATAGTTACCATGGTGTACGCCGGGTACATCAATAAAAATATTATAGCACAGTTGCAACAATTTGGATGCAATGCAACCGGACTAAGCGGAGCCGATGGAAATGTAATACTTGCGCATAAACGCGTTAAAGGAGATGTTGACTACGGTTTCGCAGGCGATATTGATAAAGTGAACTCAGAATTAATTGATGGCTTATTAAAACAGGATATTGCTTTGGTATTTGCGCCAATAACCCATGATGGAAAGGGGCAATTATTAAATACAAATGCAGATACCATCTCACAGGAAATTGCTACCGCTATGAGCTCTTTATACGAGGTGCATCTGGTTTACGGTTTCGAAAAAGCAGGCGTGTTACTTAATGCAGAAGACGACAATACAGTTATAAAAGAAATTAACCTGGAATATTATGCCCAACTTAAAGCCGACAATGTAATATTTGCAGGAATGATACCTAAACTCGACAATGCTTTTACAGCAATAAATAAAGGAGTAAGAAAGGTAATCATTGGCAAAGCCGAAAACCTTCAGCAACTCGCAGCAGGAAGATCAGGAACAACAATAAACTAATGAACACACAGGATTTATATATTAATGCTATCGGGTTACTGAAAAAATTGATTTCAACGCCGTCTTTCAGTAAGGAAGAGGATCAGACGGCAGGAATTATCACCCGTTTCCTGGGAATTAAAGGCATCGAACATTACAGGATCGGAAATAATGTGTATGCCTTTAATAAATATTATAACCAAGCCAAACCAACTATCTTATTAAATTCTCATCATGACACTGTAAAACCTAATCGGGGATATACACTTGATCCGTTTCTTCCCATTGAGAAAGATGGCAAACTATACGGGCTGGGAAGTAACGATGCAGGCGGATCACTGGTTTCATTAATTGCCACATTCTTATTTTATTATGATAAACAGGATCTGAAATATAACTTTCTTATTGCTGCCACAGCAGAAGAAGAAATTTCCGGTAAAAATGGAATAGAAAAGATATTACCCGAATTAGGTAAAATAGATTTTGCGATAGTTGGCGAGCCCACACAAATGCAGATGGCTATTGCCGAAAAAGGGCTATTGGTACTGGACTGCATAACAAACGGCAGAGCAGGTCATGCAGCACGTAATGAAGGTGATAATGCTATTTACAAAGCTATTAAAGATATTCAGTGGGTTAGTAGTTACCAGTTTCCAAAGGTTTCAGAATTGCTGGGACCGGTAAAAATGTCTGTTACTGTAATAACCACCGAGAACAAAGCACATAATGTAGTTCCTGCCCAGTGTAATTATGTAATTGATGTTCGCGTAAATGAGTTATACAGCTTTGAAGAAATAATAGGGATTATTCGTTCAAATATTTTTTCTGAAGTGCAGCCAAGAAGTTTAAGAATGCGCTCATCACTGATTAATACTGATCATCCGTTGGTGAAATCAGGAACCCAACTTGGTATCAGCTATTATGGATCTCCCACTACATCAGATAAAGCCCTGATGCCCTTCCCTGCATTAAAGATGGGGCCTGGAGATTCTGCCCGTAGCCATACAGCCGATGAATTTATTTACACGAAAGAAATAGAAGAAGGAATTAATCTTTATATTCAACTGCTGCAAAACATTTTAGCATGAAACTATGGAGCAAAGACAATACCGAAACATCAAAGCAGATAGAACATTTTACTGTTGGCCGCGACAATGAATTTGATATTTTACTGGCTGAACATGATGTGACCGGCACTATCGCCCACGTTACCATGCTTAAACAGGCAGGATTAATGGATACTACAGAAGCAGAGCAGGCATTAAAAGGATTGAGAGATATATTATCAGAAATCAGGAAGGGAGACTTCAAAATAGAAGAGGGTGTAGAAGATATTCATTCACAAGTGGAGTTGTTGCTAACAAAAAGAATAGGTGAAGCTGGTAAAAAAATTCATAGCGGCCGTAGTCGTAACGATCAGGTGGCTGTTGATATTAAACTATTTCTGCGTGCTGAAATATTAAAAGTAAAAGAGAAAGTAAAAGAGCTGTTTGATCTATTAATTCAGCAAAGCGAAAAACACAAGGATGTTTTGCTGCCGGGATACACGCATTTGCAAATTGCAATGCCTTCTTCTGCAGGTTTATGGTTAGGCGCTTACGCTGAAAGTCTTGTAGAAGATATGGAACTGCTAGCAGCAGCTTATGTTATTGCTAATAAAAACCCCTTAGGAAGTG
Source organism: uncultured Chitinophagaceae bacterium (assembly GCA_964387165.1). Classification (GTDB taxonomy): domain Bacteria; phylum Bacteroidota; class Bacteroidia; order Chitinophagales; family Chitinophagaceae; genus Flavitalea. Next base: position 8,704 of record CAYLVR010000001.1, read on the forward strand.
GAGCGGGTTATGGGTCTTCTTTTCCTTTAAATAGAACACTTACTACTGAATTATTACGATTCGGTTCATTAAATCATAATTCTGTTTACGCACAGATGAGTCGTGGTAAAACGGAAAAAATAGTTTCGCAGGCGTTGGGGTCAGTTGCAGCAACGCTTAGTAAATTGTCGATGGATTGCTGTTTATATTTAAACCAGAATTTTGGTTTTATTTCTTTTCCAAATGAATTAACCACCGGCAGTAGTATTATGCCGCATAAAAAGAATCCCGATGTATTTGAACTGGTTCGTGCCCATTGCAACAGACTACAGGCAACTCCTAACGAACTGATTATTTTATTAAACAATCTTCCCTCCGGTTATCATCGCGATCTGCAATTAACAAAAGAGATATTATTTCCAGCATTTGAAACATTAAAGTCCTGCATCAACATGACTATTCTAATGATTTCGAATATCAGTTTCAGAAATGATATTTTAAAAGAAGAAAAATACCGGTATTTATTCAGCGTGGAAGCTGTAAATGAGTTGGTAAATAAGGGCATCCCGTTTCGTGAGGCCTACAAACAGGTGGGTGAACAAATCGAACGTGGTATATTTAATTTTGACTTCAGCAAAGGGCTTAAGCATACACATGAAGGAAGCATCGGGAATTTATGTAATGAGCAGATCAAAATAGAAATGGATAAAGTGATGAGTAAGATCTAGGGATTTACAAACTCATCATCTCTTTAAACTTAACTGTTTGCCTGCGACTGATCTCAATTTTCTCACCGCCTTTTAACTCAAGTAATAAACCGCCGTTAAAATAAGGTTCCACCTTATCTATCAATCTTAAATTGATAATATGTTTACGGTTGGCGCGGAAGAATATCTTTTCATCAAGCCTTTCTTCCAGCGAATTTAATGATTTTAATATTAATGGTTTATTAGTACCAAAGAACACTTTGGCGTAATTACCTACACTTTCGAATAACCTGATATCAGTCAATTTCACAAACCAGCAACGCTCACCATCTTTTACAAATACCTGATCGTGTTCCCCCAATACTGATTTATTAAAATTGACAGGTTCGCTTCGGTCATCATTTTCTTCAACCGAATTAATTTTATTAATAGCATCAAATAATCTTTTCTGTTCGATGGGTTTTAATAAATAATCCAAAGCATTTACTTCAAATGCCTTTAATGCATATTCGTCGTAGGCCGTCGTGAATATCACATTGGGCGATTTATCCATTTCTGCCAGCATATCAAATCCTGTTTTACCAGGCATCTGTATATCAAGGAAAACGAGTGCCGGATTGAGCGTTTCAATCATCTCTTTTCCCTCATTCGCGTTCGCTGCTTCGCCCATCACTTCTATTTCAGGAAAGTCAGCTAATAATTTTTTTAATTCATTGCGTGCCAGACGCTCATCATCGATAATTACAGCTTTTATCATTTTCTACACTTTGGGGATTAATATTTTTGCTATAACCAGCTCGTCATTTTGTGAAATATCAAAACCAGCACGATCGCCAAATAACAAATACAGCCTGTTTCTTGTACTGAATAATCCAAAACCATCTGAATTGGCATGCCCATTTAAACGCCCCGAATTTTGCACTTCCAACAAATGATAATCGTCAGTAAATGATGAGGCCACTCTCACAATTCCACCTTTCATTTGTTTTCCTATTCCATGTTTTATAGCGTTTTCGACCAGTGTTTGCAACATCATTGGCGGTACGGGGCTGTTTAAGGTTTCCGGCTTAATATTATATTCTATCTGCAATCTTTCTTCGAAACGTATATGTTCGAGCGCCAGATAATCTTTTACAATATTTAATTCTCTTTCAAACGGAACGGTCTCCTGTTTTTCGGCCTGCATGCTGCTGCGAAGGATATTGCTTAGATGTGTAACTGCATTTCGTGCGCGAACAGGATCTTCATCAATCAATGCCCTAATACTATTTAATGCATTAAAAATAAAATGCGGATTAATATGCGCTTTGATGGTTTTTAATTCAAGTTCTTTTACGAGCGCCTCTAGTTTTAATGTATCAAATTCCTGTTTACGGCTTTTTACGAAATAATGATAGAAATAATAAATTACTGCCCAGGGCACTACGAATATCCCTACGTTGACAATATAACCAAGTAACCGCGAAAGAAAGCCCAGGTTTTGCCTGTTCCCATCCAGGGCTGCTACAATATTTATTCCCGCCACCAGCAGGCTGCATAATACACATGTCAATACAACAGCGATAACTAATCGAACAATAATCTTCTCTACAGGCTTCATCAGCCAGTTAAACCTTTTTATGCATTCCCTCAACAAATGCGTGCTGGTTATGCCGGAAGTCATAACTATAAGGCTTTTAAAAACCACCTGACCTGTTATGGATTGGTTGAAAACAAAAAATCCAAAAAGGAAATAGGCAGCCACAAGCCCCCAGCCCGCCAGTTGGCACCACCAATAATTAGATATTTTACGCAATGCGGTCATTAGCACAACAAAATAAGGATTTCAGGTGTTTGTAGGATAGTTAAATTGTATAAGTGGCAGAAATCCCCCTGCAAGAGTGTTTATGTATACTCCCTGCGTCCCCTTTTTCAAAGGCGAGAGCGGGTCAGCTTTAGGATAGCAATTATTTCGGGTCATTCTTCCCCTTTGAAAAAGGGAGAAGTTTTGCCGAAGGCTAAACGGGGGATTTACTTTAAATTTGATCCTTAAATAATAAGAATGCACATTGTGCCCGGCACCTTATTGAAGCAGATCGACTCCCCGGCAGACCTTAGAAATCTTAGCCGCGAACAGCTACAACAGTTATCTGAAGAGCTTCGTCAATATATCATTGATGTAGTAAGCGCGCATGGGGGTCATTTTGGCGCCAGCCTGGGAGTAGTAGAGCTAACAGTTGCACTTCATTATATTTATAATACCCCTTACGACCAGCTCGTATGGGATGTTGGCCACCAGGCTTATGGACATAAAATCCTTACCGGCCGACGCGATTCTTTCCCTACAAACCGCACATACAAAGGCATCAGCGGCTTCCCAAAAAGAAGCGAAAGCGAATACGATACTTTTGGTGTGGGCCACTCTTCTACCTCTATTTCAGCAGCCCTGGGCATGGCAATGGCTGCAAAATATAAAGGTGAAAACCGTAAAACTGTTGCGGTGATCGGTGATGGCGCAATGACTGCGGGACAGGCATTCGAAGCCATGAACCATGCAGGCGTCGCCGATACCGACATGCTGATTATCCTGAACGATAACTGTATGAGCATCGATCCTAATGTTGGTGCATTAAAAGAATATTTAACTGATATCACCACTTCTCCTACTTATAATAAAGTAAAGGATGATGTATGGAAGGCTTTGGGCAAACTTCCTGTAGGAGCCAATTTCACAAGAGAAATGGCTTCCAAGCTCGAACATAGCATAAAAGGATTTGTAAGCAAGAGCAGTAATTTATTCGAAGCGCTTAAGCTAAGATATTTCGGACCCATTGATGGACACAATATCACTAAGCTCGTTGATACATTAAAAGATCTCAAAGAAATTCCAGGACCTAAAATATTGCATATCGTCACAGTAAAAGGGAAAGGATATGCATTAGCAGAAAAAGATCAGACCGTATGGCATGCACCGGGATTATTTGATAAAATAACGGGAGAGATCTATAAGAAAAAATATGAGCTGCCACAACCTCCGAAATACCAGGATGTATTCGGCCATACAATTATTGAATTAGCAGAAAAGAATGATAAAATATTCGGCATCACTCCGGCAATGCCATCAGGTTCTTCATTAAAATTCATGATGGAAAAAATGCCCGACCGGGCATTCGATGTGGGCATCTGCGAACAACACGCAGTTACATTAAGTGCGGGAATGGCTACACAGGGATTAACAGTATTCTGCAATGTTTATTCAACATTTATGCAGCGCTCGTACGACCAGGCATTGCACGATGTTGCCATACAAAAATTACCTGTCGTATTTTGCCTGGACCGTGCAGGATTGGTTGGAGAAGACGGGCAAACACATCATGGCGCTTATGATATTTCTTATATGCGTTGTATTCCGAACATGGTAGTTAGCTCGCCAATGAATGAGTCAGAATTACGCAACCTGATGTACACTTCACAACTTGAATCAAATAAAAATCCTTTTGTAATAAGATACCCCCGTGGTGAAGGTGTAATGCCAGAATGGAAAACTCCATTCGAAGAAATCAAAATTGGTAAAGGCAGAAGATTAAAAGACGGAAAAGAAGTAGCGATATTAACTTTTGGTCACCCGGGAAATTTTGCCACATTGGCGATAAGGGAATTAAGGTCAGAAGGATTTGATCCCGGACATTATGATATGCGTTTTGCAAAACCTTTGGACGAAGAACTATTGCACGAAGTATTTAAGAAATATTCTAAGGTAATTACAGTGGAAGATGGTACTATTAAGGGTGGATTTGGAAGCGCTATATTAGAATTTATGGCAGAGAATAATTACTCTGCACAGGTGAAAATATTAGGAATTCCTGATCGCCTGGTTGAACACGGCACATTAAAGGAATTACACCGCGAATGCGGATACGATGCTAAAGGAATTGTGGATACTGTAAAAGAAATGATGAGCGCGCAACCCACTCCGTCGACGACACAGAAATTTTTTATGTAATATTTCATACAGGCATTGCACCATTCCATGCATCTATGGCACCAGACGAGGTTTTAGCACAAACGTAAATAGGGGTTTCGGGATAGTTAGTTCTCGAATGAGTCAAAACTAACTTCAATATCATCTTCCCTGTTCTCATTCCATTCAACGAGAAAATTATTTTTACCCTCTCCCATGGCAATAGTAATATATTTAGCCTGTACCAGTTCAAGCAGTGATAAGAAAGCAAATATCGCCTGCAGTCTATCTACACATACATCAAAAATCTTCTCGAAGCTCATTATTTTTTCACGACGTGCAGATTCCATCATATTCGCTCGGCTCTCTTCCATTGTATAATTATAGCGCACTACAGTATGAACAGGCTTATTATTTTTTTCCTCTACACGTTTTATAACGCGTTCAAAGGCCTTCATCAATTTAAATAATGTAATGGCCTGTATTTCTGTCCCTTCACCGCTTTCCTCACCAATAGCCGCCACCTCACGCTGTATATTCCCTCTTTTCACCATCAGCATCCTGATTGCTTCCATGTCTGCAAGCTGTGCAGCGGCTTCTTTGAATCTTCGGTATTCCAGTATTTTATCAATCAATTCCTGCCGGGGGTCAACTTCATTACCCTGTTCATCCACTTCTTTTCTTGGCAATAACATTTTTGCTTTAATACGCATTAACGTTGAGATGAAAAGAATGAATTCGCTGGATAATTCAATATTCAGACTTTCCTGGCTATGAATAAATTCAAGAAAATCGGTGATTATTTTATTAATCGGTATATTATAAATATCCAGTTCATCACGTTCAATAAAGAACAACAAAAGATCAAAGGGACCCTCGAACTGTGGTAGTTTTATCTGGTAACCGGGTTGGTTCATAATTAAAAGGTTGCCGAAAATCCAATCCCCAATATCTGCCTGATCTGCATGCGGGCAATTGCATCATCGTCATATAAAAAATCTAAAGCAATATTGGCCGATAAATATTTATTTACTTTCATTGCCAGTATATTCGTCCAGAAAATATCAATATTTCCCGGGTTGTCTTTATAATTTGCGAACGCATCAAATCTCGATTTATAAGTTACGTTCTTCATTATCTCCTTATCGAACTGCATGCTTAAAAAAGCGCCTAATTCATTCTTGGATTTTTTCCCCGGATCAACGCCATAAGCGCCCAATGCAGAAAGTTCATCATCTGAAACTATTATCCATCTTTCTGTTAGCGGGGAAATAAATACAGAGAAATGGCTGTTCGGTTTATATTCGGCACCTAATGATAACAATACATAGGCTGGTGCAAGAAATTTAGAGGTAAGCGTTTTTACCTCTGCGCCATTAACATCTTTATCATAACCATAACCGGCACTGAATTGTGAACGGAAATTAAATAAAGCAGTAGCGTACCATTTTTCTGCTATCTGATAACCATATTTAGATAACAGGTCTATGCGGTCGTCGCTTTTCCTGCTTCCTAAACTGGTTGTATTTATATATCCGTAACCGAGATCCAGGTTATTGTACCATAAACCTTTCCCTGCTTTAAGCACTGCGTTTAAATTCAAAAATCCAACAGCAGAAAACGAGCTTTTATCGCCGCCACCCTGCCAGTTGCTTAACGATCCCTGCGCAACATTTAAAGTAAACAACCCACCGGTTTTCCAGCCTGCTTTATGGGCGGTATCATCGTCAAATGTTTTATTCGATTCATCCTGTAATGCTTTAACCGTTTCGTCCTGTGCACTTACAGATAATAATAATAGTTGCAGTAATGAGAAAAGAAATACTTTCTTCATAGTGGTAATAGTTTTAAAAGAGTATGTTGATTTATCTCTGCTTCAGAGAATCCCTTATCTCCATCAGCAATTGATCTGTAGTAGATGGCGCTGGGGGTGCAGCTGGTTCTTCAGCTTCTTTATTACGGTATTTATTAACTAATCTTACGAAAATAAATAATATCAGTGCAACTATAATGAAGTTGATCACTGCAGAGAGAAATACTCCGTATTTAACTCCTCCAAAAGCAACAAGGTCTTCCAATTTAGAGAGATTTAATGCTTCGAGCGCTGGTTTCAATAATAAAGGGGTGATTACATCATCAACCAGTGAGCCTATAATTTTATTAAATGCTCCGCCAATAATCACTGCTATTGCAAGGTCAATCACATTTCCTTTTATCGCGAAATCCCTGAATTCTTTAATGAAGCCCATAAGATAATTTTTAATTTAGAAGATGAATTAAAGATACTCTATGCAATTAAACGGTCATGATTTCTTTCTCTTTAGTTGCTAAATGTTTATCCACCAAACTTATGAATTTATCGGTCAGCTCCTGCACATTTGCTTCTGCATCCTTACACACATCTTCGCTTAAACCGTTTTTCTGCAGCTTTTTAATCTGCTCCATTGCGTCGCGACGGATACTTCTTATTGCAATTTTAGATTGTTCTCCTTCATTCAGCGATCTTTTTACAAGTTCTCTCCTTCTTTCTTCGGTCAGGGGCGGAAGAAAGAGGCGGATCATATTTCCGTCGTTCTGCGGGTTTAGCCCGATATTAGCCTGGATGATCGCCCTTTCGATGGGCTGCAACATATTTTTTTCCCATGGCTGGATGGTGAGCGTACGTGCATCGGCCACAGAGACATTGCCTACCTGGCTTATCAGGGTGGGGTTTCCGTAATAATCAACAACAATTCCGTCAACAATGTTAGGAGTAGCTTTTCCTGCCCTTACTTTCAGCAACTCCGCTTCAAGGTGAGTAATAGCCTTGCTCATCGCATCTTCCGAGTCCATAGTGATCAAATTCAAATCTTCTGACATGGGGTGTAAATTGGTCCGGTGCAAACCTACATAAATTGAAAATATTTTCCGAAGAAATCACCCATCGGCAGTGTCTCAGTTTGTTCCGAAGGGATAATATATTGGCAGAAAGAATATATTGATCCTAAGCCATCTATGCTGGCGGGGGCAGTCTCTTTTCCAAAGGGACCTAATTCTTTTCTTCTAAAATAATATCCTTGGTTAGGGTAACAATACTACCTGCCACCACATCGGTGCTCTTTTGGTTGGCGCGGGCAACAAAAAGACGAGGTTGGCGGGTATAATAAAGCGCGGCGATGCCACAAAAAAAGATAGTGATGCCTGCAAGTATGATCCATGTTGGACCTATATGCCTGGCAAAAAAAGCGGCTACAACAAACACTACACTTGAAATGCTAAGTGCGTAAGTAATAGTAGCGTGCGTCCATCCTTTATCGATCATCAGGTGGTGAATATGGTTACGATCGGGGCTGAATGGTGAGCGTCTTTTAAACATCCTGATCGTAAAAACTCTTAATGTATCCATTAAAGGGATGAGCAATATAGTAAAACCCACAGCCGGTGCAGCTTCAACAGGAAAAGCGGCCCCCGGAGTTTGTGCAACTTCAATAAATTTTATTACCAGTATAGCATTGACCAGCCCGATCAGCATCGAACCCGTATCGCCCATAAATATTTTGGCAGGATGAATATTAAATATAAGAAATGCGACCAGGCTTCCTGCCAGGGCAAATCCCATCACAGCAAATGGAACAATGTTCGATTTTAGAAAATAGAAACCAAACAGGGAAGCTGCTATGACTCCGAGTGTACCCGCGAGCCCGTCAATGCCATCGATCAGATTAAAGGAATTAATAATAACGATAACAGTAAAATAAGTCAGGATAATGCTAAACATTTCAGGCAGTTCATGTACACCTAAAAATCCGTACATGCTTTTTATCTGGATACCCCCTTTATTTACTATTAAGAAAGTGGCAACAATCTGCCCAATGAATTTTTTAATGGGAGATATTACAAGAATATCATCTTTTAACCCCAAAAAGAACAGTACTAATGATGCTGCATAAAAATATTGAAATTCGGAAGTAATGTGTAAATGAATAGCCAGTAAGCAGGCCACCATAAATCCCGCGAAAATACCGAGACCACCAAGTGATGGAATTTGCGCCTTGTGAATTTTCCTTTCGTCAGGCATATCAAACAGCTTTTTCCTTTCAGCAACAGTTATTATTGCAGGAATTGCCATATAGGCGATGGTGAAAGAAATTGCTATCGAAAGCAGAACATCAAACATCAGTCAGGGTTTTGTCCACAATTGTTCCCAGTTAGTTCAAATTATAAAACAGCTAAGTACGGTTTATTATTGTTCATTACGTAGTTTTGTAACCTGTAAAATAATATAAAAATGGAAGATTTAAAAAGAATGGCCTCACAAATAAGAAGGGATATTGTACGCATGGTTCACGGATCTGCCAGCGGGCACCCTGGAGGTTCTCTCGGTTGCGCAGATTATTTTACCGCGTTGTATTTCAAGGTGTTGAAACACAACCCTCAATTCAACATGGATGCGACCGATGAAGATGTGTTCTTTCTTTCAAATGGTCATATTTCTCCTGTTTTTTATTCTGCCCTGGCACGTTCAGGCTATTTCGATATAAAGGAGCTGGCAACGTTCCGTAAGCTGAATTCACGTTTACAGGGACATCCAGCTACACATGAGCATCTTCCAGGCGTTCGTATAGCTTCCGGCTCCCTGGGCCAGGGAATGAGCGTGGCCATTGGCGCTGCACTCACTAAAAAGCTAAATGGTGAAAAGAATTTGGTGTTCTCATTGCATGGCGACGGGGAGCTTGATGAAGGACAGATATGGGAAGCGGCGCTTTTTGCACCGGCAAATAAAGTTGATAATCTGATCTCTACTATAGATGTTAATGGTCAGCAGATCGATGGTACCACTAAAAAAGTACTTGACCTGGGCAATATCGGTACAAAGTTCTCGGCTTTTGGCTGGAACGTTTTAGAAATGAATGGTAATGATATGGATGACGTGGTGGCAACGCTTGAAAAAGCAAAATCAATGGCCTTCCAGGGTAAACCTATAGCTATCATGATGCATACCGTGATGGGGAAAGGGGTTGATTTTATGGAGAACGATCATAACTGGCACGGTGTAGCTCCTAATGATGAACAGTTGGCTAAGGCACTGGCACAATTGCCCGAGCTGGCAGATTATTAATTTCATTTAATATTTTAATATCAGGATTGTTTTATTTGCCCGAGTTGCTTAGTATTCAGATAAGTGATATTTACAATGGGTTTTTCCGGCTGTATCAGCGCATTCAGAAAATCAATTAAAAACAGTTTGGAAGTTCTCCTGCCAAACAGTTTTTTAAAAGCAAACTCAGAAAAAGGATCAGCAAACCTGCTATTCAATACTTGCATCTGCATAATTATTAGTTATGGATGCAAACTATTTCAGTTGAATATCTTTAACAAGGTGAAATGACACTTATGCGCATGTATTTTCCTGCAATAGCCCGGTAAAAACACAGTAATTTTTTTTAGAGTGAAATACGACACCCAATCCGATTATTATTCTCAATAAGGCAACCCCTTCAATTATTACAAAAAAGGCATGATTTAAGGCTCGATCCAGGCGTCATTTTCTTTGAGAAGATTAATGAGCTCATCAACGGCCACCTCACTGTTAATAGAGCGTTTTACCACTTCCCTGCCTTTATACAATGTAATTTTCCCCGGGCCGCTGCCCACGTATCCGAAATCAGCATCGGCCATTTCACCAGGCCCATTTACGATACACCCCATTATCGCAATCTTCACGCCTTTTAAATGATTGGTCACCGCGCGGATCTTTGCGGTCGTTTCCTGCAAATCAAATAATGTACGGCCACAGCTTGGACAGGAGATATATTCTGTTTTGCTGATGCGCGTGCGTGTAGCCTGTAATATTGAAAAAGAAGTATTATTGATAAACTGCTGGTTACTTTTTGTTTCCAGGTATGTACGTCCGGAAACTTTCTGATTAACAATTTTAGAAGGGTCATTAATCAACCATAATCCATCTCCAAATCCATCTAACAATAAGGCTCCGGCTTCAGCAGAGAAATGAATTAATTGTTCATCTATCGTTGAATCAGCGCTTTCTACCACAATAATTACCGGGGTCCTGATTTTCCTTTCAGTTAACAGATAAAAGAAATTACGAACGGAAGGCATGGGAATTTCATTAGTGGACCATACACATAATACCACGTTATTATTATTCTCTAAGAAAGGAACTAATTTGATCGCCAAATCTTCATCATTGCAATCTAATCTTACAAAACATTTATGTACAGAAGAATAATCTTTATTAATAAATTCTTCTGCTTCTATAATCGGGTGATATTTATTTTTATCAGGAACCTGTAACCACGTATGATAATCACAAATCACCTGTAACATGCCTGGTAAAGAATAATCCAGTATCTTATTTCTTGTATAAATATAATCCGCCGCCCCATCGCTGATATTCCATTTGTCTAATGAAGGTTCATATGTATAACCGATAGCCTGCAGGTCGTTCTGCAGAATATTTTCTTTCTTCATGAAATCGGCAACAACTATCGGTACATGACCACCTCCTATATTAACAACGTTTGCAGTAACTCTTCTTAGATATTCAGGCGCAGGGGCCTTCACTATCGGCGAAACAACTTGCGCCCTAGTTTCATAACGATTTACGAGGTCCTTACAAACCGGAATTTCAAACTCCGGATCTTCAGTTAATGATACACGTATGGTATCTCCTATTCCATCTTCTAATAATGTTCCAATACCAATGGCCGATTTGATCCTTCCATCTTCTCCATCACCCGCTTCTGTTACACCTAAATGCAATGGATATAAAACACCAAATTCATTTTGCATAGTCTGCACCAGTAAACGATAAGCCTGTACCATTACAAGCGGGTTACTGGATTTCATGCTCAGCACTATATTATGATAATTTTCATCGCGCGAAATACGTAAAAACTCCATCGCGCTTTCAACCATTCCGATTGCGCTGTCTCCATAACGGCTCATGATCCTGTCGCTCAGCGATCCATGATTTGTACCAATACGCATAGCAGTGCCATATTCTTTACAAATACGCACTAATGGTGTAAAACGTTCACGGATCCTTTCTATCTCTTCATTATATTTTTGATCGGTGTATTCAATAAATTCAAACTTTTTTTTGTCTACATAATTACCTGGGTTAACTCTTACTTTTTCTACAATTTTTGCAGCAATTTCAGCAGCGTTAGGAGTAAAATGAATATCTGCTACCAACGGCGTATTATATCCGCGCTTGCGTAAACCATTTTTAATATTTAGCAAATTCTCTGCTTCTTTTTTACTGGGGGCCGTAATGCGCACTAATTCAGACCCCGCTTCTATGCACCTGATGGATTGTTCAATTGTACCTTCAGTATCCATTGTATCTGTTGTGGTCATGGTCTGCACACGTATCGGGTGCATATTGCCAAGCAACAGGTCTCCTATTTTTACTTCTAATGTTTTTAAACGGCTCATTATATTCATTTGTTCCCGTGATACCTCAATAGACTTTACTTTACCAGTCTTTTTCCTGGCGACCAGCGTTCCTCGTTCTATGTTGTTGTATTTTCTGCTGCACCTGCTGTTCACGCTGCTGTAACGCTTTCATTAAGCGCTCAACTTCCTTTTTGGTTAAATTGTTTGCAGGAGGTTGTTGCTGCTGATCCTTTTCCTGCTTTTTATCTTTTTTCTTGTCCTGATCGTCCTTTTTTGCAGGCGGAGGTTGTTTCTTCTTTAGCTCTAACAATGCTTTCTGTAAATTAATACGTGCATCTTCATCTTCCGGGTTTAATATTACCGCCTGCTTATACGCTGTAATACTTTCTTCCAATTTACTTTGCCTGGATAATGAAACACCTTTGTTATAGATCAACTGTTGTTTAATGGAAGCGTCAGCATTTTTATCTGCCAACGCACCATAAATTCTTTCTGCTTCCTCGTATTTCCCTTCCCTGAATAATTTATTACCATTAATAATTTCCGTATCCTGAGCCTGCATATTATTAAATACTAATAATAACACGATCGCCATTCTCATTTTCCTTTCTGGTAATAAAAATTCAAATAATAACAGCAATATTGCAAGGCCCGCGAACCAGGGAAAATAATGTGTATAATCTTTAAATGCCGCATCCTCAATAGCAGTTTCCTGAATGGTAGATAATTTTTTCATAATGATGCCGGCAGCAGCATTTGCATCTTCTGTGTTTACGTAAATACCCTTTGTAACCGCAGATATCTGTTTTAATTCAGCTTCATTTAATTTGGATAATATCGTATTGCCCTGATCATCTTTTTTAAACTGCCCCGTATTCGGATCAGGAATCGGCGTACCGGTTGCCGAGCCAATACCTACAGTATTTACCATTACACCATTAGCGGCTAGTTGTTCGGCAACTTCCAGCGATGCCGGATCATGGTCTTCTCCATCAGTAATTAATATGATCGATTTATATTTTCTTTCTTTACTGTTGAATGCCGATGCTCCTAATTTTAATGCTTCAGAGATCATCGTTCCCTGCGAGGGTACAATTAGCGGGCCCGCATTCTGTACATACATGCTTGTTGCACCATGATCAGTAGTTAGCGGCATTTGCATATATGCCCTGCCCGCGAATAATATTAACCCTACGCGATCATTTTGCAACTCATTCATTAAGCTGCCAATTAATTGTTTGGCTTTTTCTAACCGGTTAGGTTTAATGTCTTCTGCCAGCATACTATTGCTTACATCCAGTGCGATCATCACATCAACGCCTTTTCTTTCTACCTTATCCATTTTCCCGGGAAATTGCGGGTTGATGATAGCAATAATTATCGCAGTTAATGCCAGAGAGGCTATAATAAATTTGAAAAGAAATTTTAAAGGTGAATGCGATTTAGTGAGTTCGTTGACCAGTTTTGGATCGCCAATTTTTTTTATGGCTGTTTTTTTCCAGCGGAGCAGATACCAGAATAGAAGCCCGACAAAAGGTATGGCCAATAAGGTAATAAAGAATTCGGGATGCTGAAACTGGAGACCCATTGTACAAATTTACTGCTTCTGACGCAGTGTTCCCGCCATAGACAAGACAACCTGCGCCTATCTCTTCCCTTCAAAGAATCCGTATTGCTTTAAGATATTCTTAAGAATTATAATATTGACAGCAGCAATATCATAAGCGGGATCGGGCGATTCGGTCTGCAGCACAAAAAAATAAGGGTGTCTGTTCTCTTCTATCCATCCAATCAGCCACCCCAGGGAATGATTTTGAGCGGTAACACCATTTCCTGTCTGGTAGCTAAGTATATAATTAGAGTTATCTTCTTTTTTCATGGCATTTTTAACAATCCGCTGGGTTCGTGGCTGGAAAGGAAGCTGGCTGAAATACAGCTTTTTAACAAGTCCAAGCTGCTCATCGGCGGTAATGGTTGTTTTGTATCCCAGGGTGTCGAGCCAGTGCTGCATTGTATCTTTTGCTATTACAACAGAATCATTGTTAAGCAGATCACTGGAATCTTTTAACAGGCCGGTCTCCAGGGCTATCAGTGAATAAACCACTTTGGAGGTATGAAAAGGCAGGTACGTACTATCGAGGTATCTGCCCATATTATACATAGTAAATTCTCCTGTGCCATTATCAAACATCCCGAACGTACCTGAAAGGTTATTTTCCTTAAAATACTTTTCCAGGCTTTTATCTTCTTTTGTATTATTTAATGAGCATGAAGCTACAGTGGCTATAAATAAGCATGAGAGTATTATTCTAAACATCCGGCAAAGTTAAGGAACACACCTCGTCTCGCCATCCTGCGAGGTGGCCCCTGATGGGGAGAATTGACATTTTTCCGAATGCTTTTACCAGAGAATCCAGCGTGTCGGCCAATCTCCGCCATGCTCCTGCGCTGATGCTTTGGCGTAAGTGTATGGAGAGATGGCCGAACCTATTGGAATTTAAAATAAAACAATTTACTGCGAGGCCAGGTGTTGATTATAATTTTAAGATCAATGAAGCATTCATATTCCTTCCCTCGGATGACCACACACCTGGTCCGGGATAAAAACTGGGTCTTTTTGTGAAATACTGCTTATTCAGTACATTATTAATATTCACCCTGAAATCCAGGTTCCTCAATACCTTAAACGATGAATTAATATCCAGCAATCCATAAGACGGCACAAGACCCACTGCCCCGGTAGATTTTGGTGGCTCAATAGTATTTAATGCATCAGCAAAACTTTCTGCGGTATAACTATACAACAGGGATAAGCTGATTTTTCTGTATTTATATGTCACGCCATTTCGGGTAATTACATTTGGTGTGGTTTCTACTTTATTACCACCAACATCAATATTATCATTTCCCGATTTCACAATGGCATCTTTATAACGTGCATCGGTAAATGATGAGGATGTAAATACGATTAATTTAGAATAATTAGATAACATCCAGTCGCCCTGTACAAATATCTCTAATCCTTTAGTGATGGAATTTCCAATATTTGTCCTGTAAGTATAAAACACACTGTTATCATCCGTTTGGGTTAATGTACCAAACCTGTTTTCATATCCCATTAAGAAACCGGTAACATCCCATTTAAGAAATTTCCATTCTCCCCTTACTCCCACTTCTGCGTTATATCCTTTGGCATCTTTAATATTCGGATCCACTCTTTCATATAATGAAGAAGGGATAAGGTCCTTAAATAACATGGGATGATAAGCCTGCGAGGCGCCGCCATAAATTTCCATTATCACTGATGGTTTATAAGAAAACCCTGCTCCAAATAAAGGGAACTGGTGATCTATCTTAACAGGGATCTCATTTTCCGGATAATAAGTAATTGTGCCGGTAAGGTCAGTTTTGCCGCTTTCCACTCTTGCCCCTGCATTTACAGAAAATTTCCTTGTTACATAAAAAGTATTCTCTGCAAACAATGCAATATTCTGGGTTTTGAAATGTAAATCCCTTCCCCATCCGGGTTCTACTAATGTAAGATCATAATCACTGCCTGTTGTTCCTTTTCCCAGTTGTGTTCGGTGTAAATCATTATTCATGTATTGTACGCCTGCAGTTAAAGAACCACCATTGTAGCGTTTTAATAATCTTAACTGGTTAGTATAGCTATTAAATCTATCAATATCTATCTGCCTGTTATTATATTGCAGGGTAGATGTAACAATAGTATCCATTACGTTGGTTGGCTTGTCGAACATTACACTATTTCTTTTTCCCAGCACTGCTGTACTTGAAAATTCCAGATGTGTTAAAGGAGATACCTGCCAGTTAATAGTAATGGAAGGCACATGAATATCGGGACTGAAATAATTTCTTGATCGTGTTGCCTGTTTTGGATCTGCATGAAACATGCTGTCGTTTAGTGCACCCGGGATCCTGTATAAATATTTTGATCTTGCCCATTCCGCCCTGATAGTCAGATTAGGTGTTGCGTCATAAGTTAATATAATATCCTGTGCCTCGCTGTCGGTATGTTCATTATCCCTGTAACCATCGCGTGATTTCTTATAATAATACGCGTAGTATTTTAATTTACCCAGCTTGCCTCCAATAGCATTATAGGAGCTTAATAAATTAAATGATCCGGCAGTAGTAATATTTTCGAAACTAAACGGCCTCGTTGTATCGCCCTGCTTGGTGGAATAATTCAGCATTCCTCCAAATTGGGCACCGTATTGCAACGATCCTGTTCCGCGCACTAATTCAATCTTCCCAATACTTTCGAGTGGCATACTATAATGACTCGCCGGGTATCCATACATATCCGAATTGGTAATAACATTATCTTTCCTGATATTAAATTCCCAGCCACGGTGCGGATCCAGCCCCCGTGATGCAACATTGATCTGATTGCCTGCGCCATCCATATCGTACACGAATACGCCGGGAACTTTTGAGAATACCTGCCGCCCGGTTTTATTAGCAACATCCATATCTGAACCAACCAGGTTAATTACCTCAGTTTTTTTTCCTGTAAAATTATAAGTACCCCGAATATTATCGAGCCTTAGTATTGTAGGTTCGCTTAAATATGATATAATCGTTACACTGTCAAGTATTTTACGTTGTAAAGCCTCCCTGTCCTGCGCCATTCCATTTATTGAAATAGCGAGGGCAAGGCCTATAAATAATATTTTCATTTTTTACAATTTTATTCAGCACCGTCAGACATAGCTCTGGCCACTGCCAGTTCTCCCACTTTTTTACCGCTCTCTAATCCAGCATCACAATCGCTGCGATAATGAATGGCGCCATATAATCTCGACATAGATGCCTCCTGGGCCATGTCCATGAATTTATCACCTCTGTTAGGCCACAAATGTGTGAGTACAGTAGCTGCCGCCCCACTGAATGTTGAGTGACCGGATGTATATGCAGGGAAATTAGGCAGCCCCGTTAATGTTTTAATAATTTTATTTGATTGTGAAGGGCGGGGATTGAAATAAAAATATTTTGCATCCCAGCATGCGATAGCCGCATCCATCAGCGCCATATTAATCAGCGCATAATTTCTTGCCCATCTTACTTCGCTATAATTTTCTTTTACGAATTCTTCAGCCGCAATAGCATCCCAATGTCCCGCAGGCGTAACTGTTCCGGCACCATCCGCCCAATAATGAACAATGGCCATTCTTTCTCTTGCCGGATTCTGGCTATAATACAGCACTTCTTCCGTTTCTTTCCTGAATTCTTCTGATCCTGTTAATGGTGGTGGGGGTGGGCGCATGGCAATAATATCCAGTGAATCACATAAGAAAGGTTTTACCTTGGCAAACAATGGTAACATCGGTGGCCTTTTTGGAGACTCCAGGCTCAGCCAACAAATTTCTCCCTTTGCCATTGTTTCATCTTCAAACTGCTTCCAGATTATTGGATTACCTCCAGCCTGTCCCGCGCGATCCGCTCTTCCACGGTCAACAAATTTCTGTGCAATAGCTTTACCTAAAGCCTCTCCGGCTTCCAGTTCACTACGCACATTTGCACCAGACATTATTCTGGATAATTTCTGTTCTTCTGCTCTTTTCTGTATATAAGCCACTTCACCGGGGAATAATAGTTTAAGCATTTCCACAGCTGCTCCCGCCATAGTAGCGTCTTCGCTGGGATAAGAAGGAAGATTAGACGGAGGAACCAGAGCTGTAACGATAGAATCATTTTTATATGGCGCAGAACGATTATATACCTTTTTGTAATACCATGCAGCCACTAACGCATCGTATTGCGCAGCCGACACGTATGCATACGAGCGCGCAGCATAAGGCGGATTTGCAAACGGAAATAAAGGATATGCAAATGGATTGGCAGCGCTGGGGGCAGGATAAGTACGATCTTCACTCTGATAAGGAGGAAGGTTGTATTTCGCTACCAATTCACGTAATATTTCGTTCCACCTTAACACACCGCCGGCGCTCCAGTATTTAATCAGTTTTTTATCGTCGCTGCTTAAATTCTGTTGCAACTCTTTTATTTCGTTTAATTCCGAAAGATATGCAGGCGAAGTTATTGCAATAGGCGCCGCTACAGGAATTTCATCGGGAGACGATAATAATACAGGACTCCAGGTGCCCGCTTCCAAATCAAGATTTGTAGGAGTCAGAACAGGATAATCTTCTGATCTTTCGGTAGCATCCTTTTTACAGGAGGTATAAGTAATACTTACAGATGCAAGTACAAATAATAATTTACCAATTATATGCTTTCTCATGATTTAGGAGTTTTTTTGTTGAAGTTGAAGATGTAAAAAATGCCACCATTAAACATAGTGGACTGGCCCACGTTTCTACCGGCAATGGTGTACCTGGTACCACCTACCAATTCAAATCCACGCAGCGTTTTCAAAAATGAATACTTAAAACTCACTCCAACCATTGTTGCATCCATTTTATTATTTAAGAACGGCATATCATTTTTTCTGATATCAGAGCCGCTTACAGTTGTCATATTGTCCATTACAGCTTCAGCGATCAAACTTTTACTTCTATAGCCTGCCCTTAAATTAAATCCTGCTACATTAGGTAAAACTGCTTTATTGGTTTCGCGCAGTTCAGTATCATAATAAGCATCTCTGTCAATTTCAACATTACTTCTGAACATATAATTACCCGCAGCGGTTGCGAAGAATTTTCCATACTGATAATCTACCAGTGCACGCAGGTTTAAATTTGTGCTGTGCATACCAATAGACAAAGGGAGATAATCTGCCACGTAATTTGTTAATGGGGTCGAAACGCCGCCGATACCAAATACAGATATCTTTGATTTGGCATTTACCGGGAATGTTAACGCTTTCCACTTCACCATAAGAGATAAATCCTGAAGTCCTTTCATACCTTTTAATGTTCCCATAGTAGCGTTGGTTTTTACATAAGGAACACTAAAAAGAACATTCAGATCTTTGGTGACTCCGTAGCTCCCCATTAATGTTATCATTTTGGCGCTAACGGTTCCGAGGTTCTCATTGTCTCTTTTGAAATCACCTTCCCAGTAATTTTTCCAACTGCTGTGGCTGTACACGGGTCCAACACAGAACAGTTTTTTATTCATCATTATCGCGTCCACATCAGTTTGCGCGTGTGATAGTTTTGCCAAAAGGCAAGAACATATCAGGAATAAATAAATTCTCATAACAGTTTTTGGTTTGATAAATATTACAATAATTTGCAATTAGCAATGTAAATTCTTGAACAGAAAATGTGAAGTAAGATGAGGCATTAAGCCCGGGGAGGTTGTTTAAGTATATTAATAAACCCGGCAGATTGATTTTTCTCATCTGTAAAAAGATGTCTTATTTCAACAGGCATAATAGGATTGATAGCCCATGAATTGTTTTCCTGCCTGTATTCTGTAGTAGATGTTTTGAATGAGGAAGCAGTGCTTTTTTCTTTTGATTGTGAAGAATGATTAAGATCGTTCACTAATTTAAAAAAGTCAATACGTGAATTTTGAAAACGTGTTTTATTTTCATTTGGCAAGCATAACAGAACAAGTTCCCCTTTTTCAACTTTGCGTTTTACATATTTGTAATGGACACCATCTAATTCTATTTCACCATTGAACGATTCGAAATCTCCCGTCTCCAAATAATACGGGGCATTAAGTGTTACTCTTAATTCTATGAGGTTCGATTCTTCGTAAATTTCGTTGTTGATACTGGCCTGCATTTGTTCGTCTGCTTCGTTCTCAAAATAGTGAGATACAAAACGATAACCCACCCAGTTGAAGGCAAGAATAGTTAGGAGCAGTATGGAAGCAGTCAGTCTCACGATCTAAAAGAGTGAAAAGGTAGAGGCTTTAGGTTAAAATTTAAATGATGCTCCAACATTTATAGAATAGTCGGCAAATGCCGCATCACCATGTGCATAGGTTCCCGTTGCAGCAGTGCGAAGCTTATCGGCATAGCTTTGAGTGCGATTTCTCTCAACAGCTACCGGTATTGTAGCAAATGCAACAATTTTTTTAAACGCATAACTTACGCCAGGTTCAACAGAAAGTACATAACCGGGTCTGCGGAATCCTTCATCGCCACCAATAAGGTCGCTGGAGGGAATACATTCGAAACGCATACCTGCAGAAGCAAGAAATTTTCCAAAAGAAAAATTACCGCCTGCCCTGATCATATATTGGTCGGGAACGCTCATGGTAGTAGTCTTATAGTCTATTGCGGTTTGCGAAAGTGCACCCCCTCTTGAAGTGGAAACACCATTTTCTTCTCTTGGATTAACGAGGTAATAAAAATTACCATACACCCCTACTGTATGTGTAAAATCATAGAATGCATTTATTTCGCCTGTAACTCCCAGTCCACCGTCGCCGAGCTGAATAGATTGATCAACAGGGCCCGATAAATTGCCTGCATCTCCTCCTTTGTAAAAGACATCTTCAACTTTATAATTTCCTGTAGGCAATTTAACTCCAAGGCCAGCCTGGATGTTTCCTTTTGTCGATTTTGCCGGATCGAGGAGCCAACGGTAACCGCTGATTCTTATATCGCCCAAACCGGATGCATTTGTATTATGCCTTGCTGCCTGCCCGGCATTATTCCCGCCATGCTCATATAGAGATGAACGCCTATTAGTTAGCAGTGGAACATCAAGACCAAGAGACCAGCGAATATTGAGTTGTCTTACCAAAGTAAAATTGACGGTGTGCTGCCAGTTGATTACTTCTGTATTTTTCTCCATTCGTTCTTTTTGTTCTTCCTTTCCAACAAAATGACGGAATGATTTAAAATATCTGTAAGAGGTATTTAGTTGCCAGCCTTTGGCAGCTTTTCCAGGCTCCTGCTTAGTGCATACGGCACCTGTACTTCTTATAGCAACACATCCCTGAGCGTTTGTATTTGTGTTAAACAAAACAACTGCAATAACGAGAACTAATAAATATTTCATAAACAAATTTGGTATATAATCGGATATTTTGCAGGTATACCTACAAATAAAAGTTGTGAAAATAAAAGTTGATTGATTAAATATATCAGGCTCGTGGTGGTTGTGTCAGGATGTTTGTAAATCCCGCAGAGTAATTGGGTTCCCCCGAAGCAATATGTCTTATTTCAACAGGCATAATAGGATTGATAGCCCATGAATTGTTTTCCTGCCTGTATTCTGTAGTAGATGTTTTGAATGAGGAAGCAGTGCTTTTTTCTTTTGATTGTGAAGAATGATTAAGATCGTTCACTAATTTAAAAAAGTCAATACGTGAATTTTGAAAACGTGTTTTATTTTCATTTGGCAAGCATAACAGAACAAGTTCCCCTTTTTCAACTTTGCGTTTTACATATTTGTAATGGACACCATCTAATTCTATTTCTCCTGAATATCTTTCAAATTCTGCGCTGCCTGAAATATATGGGGCATTGAGCGGAACTCTCAGCTCAATTAAGTCTGATTCCTCGTAGTTAGAGTTGTTGATGCTGGCTTCTAATTTAATATCTGATTTGTTTTCAAAATAATGGGAGACAAAACGATACCCTACCCAATTAAAGGCAAGAATAGTTAGGAGTAGTATTGAAGCAGCCAGTTTCACAATTACAAGGGCGAAAAGGTAGGGATTTCTGGTTAAATTCCATACACGAGGGTGGCATTTCTTCCAAATATTTTCTCTTTGTCTTCAGTATCAAGGCGCTCCATATACTTCTCCAGCATGCTTTTCCACTGCACGTAGATCCCAGAGAGAAGCATTATGGGCCAATCGCTGCCATATAGCAGCCGGTTTGTACTAAAAGCATTGAAAATCACGTCAAAGTAGGGGTAAAAATCGCCTGGACTCCAGTTTTTCCATTCAGCTTCAGTGATCAATCCTGAAAGCTTACAGTACACGTTTGGATATAAAGCGAGTTCATTTATTCCGGCTTTCCAACTGTCAATCCCTTTGTTTTTTACATTAGGTTTACCGAAATGATCGAGTATAAAAGTTTGATCTGGAAATGCCGATACAAGATCGATAACCCCTTTTAATTGACCTGGGTTAATAAGCAAATCAAAAGTATAGTCATATTCCTTCAATGCAGCGATGCCTCTTCGGAAATCCTGATCATAAAAAAGATCGTCGGGTTCGGACTGAAGTATATGCCTGACGCCTTTGATGATCGGGTATGCCTTTAATTCATCGAGGCTTTTTTTAAGTTGAGAAGACGCGGGGTTGGCCCATCCGATAACTCCTTTAATAAACGAATGTGTATTGGCGAGTTCTGCCAGAAATCTTGTTTCTACCAATGAGGGTATTGACTGCACTGCAATACATCCATCAATCCCGTTTCTTTCCAGCGTAAGTTTTATATCTGCAGGCAAATAATCTTTCTGCAAGGTCTTCATACTCTTATCTATCCACCCATATTCTGTCTTATTATATTTCCAGAAATGCACATGGCTATCAATCACCATAATTTTTTAATAAATATAAGGAAAGTCCGCTCTCTGCCTTGAAAAGAGGAGCGGTGTAATCTTAATGCAATTTCAATCACCGCCCTAATGATTCCACGCCGATTGCACACCGATTGCACACTGATTCCAGATTGATTCCAGACTGATGATCAATCGATGATTGATTGATGATCAACCGATGACCAACTGATGAATGATTGATGATTGATTGATGAATGACTGATGGCCAACCGATGAATAATGACTCGTCCGTCAATAACTAGACCGGTGAATAACCAAATCTGGTTGTTACTATACAGGAACCGGGTTTAGCCTTTCTGGTACTATATAACATCTTGAGTTAAACAGGAAACTGACTGCAGGAGGGGTCTAATTCTTACAAACCATTTTTAATTCTTTAAACAAGCCAGGCTTAAAAAAGCCCGGCGTTTGTTGATCGTACCCTTTAAAAATAAATTCTTCGAATGATTTATGTGAGCGCCTGATAATCCGGCTCTTTTTATATTCTGGTGTTGTTTTTAAATCAAAAAACGATTTAATAGATCTTACTAAAGAAATTGAAGTACTCATCTGCAAAAAATTAAAATCTTTTGGAAATAAGCCAGGCATAGAGATGCCCGGCGTTTGTTGATCGTACCCTTTAAAAAAAGAGGTGAATAGTGCATTGATATTAATAATCTGCACCGTAATAATTTTATTAATGAGTAAGCAGGTTTGCACTGCCACCATTTACTATAGTTACAGGGGTAAATATTTCACTGCCGTCAAGGCCCACAACATGCAGGCGGTAATAAAGCGTTCCGCCATAATTCACTTTTAAATTATCAATGAAAATATACTCTGGTTCTTCATCCCACTCTCCTGTAAATAATAATCCTGCTTCGTAAAATGCACGTCCGTTAATACTGCGTTCAACTACATAATGACTTACTGCGCCCTTAAACGGAGCCCATCCCAACACAACTTTACTCTGTGATCTTGCTTTAATTTTTACAACAGTTTCGGGAACTGCTCTTTTTGAAGGATTGATTTTTGCAGAGGCGTAAGTAGCTTCCTGTGCGTTTGTAATATTAATTAGGCATACTGCCATAATTAATAATGGTATTTTTTTAATTGAGGGGTACAGAAAATTCATACTGTATATTTTAAGGGTCAAATTGAAAACTAATTTGGGCCCATAGGAAATTTAGAGAATACAGTAATTCTAAAGGAAATGGAACGGAATTAAAAAGGAGGATTGGAATAAACTGAATCGGCGTGAATGCTTGATTGCTTGAACAAAGATTGCAAGCATTTTTAACAGTTGCAATAGTAAATCTACGATCGACATAAAAAAAGCCGCCTTCATTTTAAGAAGGCGGCTTTTTTAGGGGGAAATCTCCTCTGCAATGTTTGATTATGTTTAGTGTCTATACCCTCTTTTTCAAAGGGGGGGCAGACTTGTCTTATTTATACTGAGGGACCAGTGAATTTGCCAGATCTGTCATCTTTTTAATCCCATCTTCAGGAAGGTTGCCCTTCTTGAACTGTGCCAATACATCAGGATAGTGATTTTCCATTTCCAACAGGAACTGTTCTTCAAAATCCTTTACTTTCTTCACGGCAACCTGGCGAAGCAGACCCTGGGTACCCAGGTAAATCATAGCTACCTGTTTTTCAACGCTGAACGGTGTGTACTGCGCCTGTTTCAGGATTTCCACGTTTCTTGCACCCTTATCAATGATGAGTTTTGTAGCTGCATCAAGGTCGCCACCGAATTTAGAGAAAGCCTCCATTTCACGGTAAAGCGCCTGGTCAAGTTTCAGCGTACCCGATACTTTTTTCATCGATTTGATCTGGGCATTACCACCCACACGGCTAACCGAGATACCCACGTTGATCGCAGGACGGATACCGGCATTGAACAAATTCGATTCAAGGAATATCTGTCCATCAGTGATAGAGATCACATTTGTAGGAATATACGCTGATACGTCGCCCGCCTGTGTTTCAATAATTGGAAGGGCCGTTAATGATCCCCCACCTTTTACAAGGTGTTTGATAGAGTCGGGGAGATCGTTCATGTTTTTAGCCACGCTATCATCAGCAATTACTTTCGCTGCACGCTCAAGTAAACGGCTGTGCAGGTAAAACACATCACCCGGATAAGCTTCGCGGCCTGGTGGACGGCGAAGCAACAATGATACCTCACGATAAGCTACAGCCTGTTTAGATAAATCGTCATAGATGATCAATGCAGGACGGCCCGTATCACGGAAAAACTCCCCAATGGCTGCGCCTGCGAACGGAGCATAGAACTGTAAAGGAGCGGGATCGGAAGCCGATGCCGCAACAATTGTAGTGAAAGCCATCGCGCCATTATCCTCAAGGGTTTTCATTACCCCTGCAATTGTCGATGCTTTCTGGCCGATAGCCACATATATACAATACACAGGTTTACCTGCTGTATAAAATTCTTTCTGGTTAATGATCGTATCAACTGCAATAGCCGTTTTACCTGTCTGCCTGTCGCCGATGATCAACTCTCTTTGGCCGCGACCGATAGGAATCATTGCATCGATTGCTTTTAAGCCTGTCTGGAGCGGTTCTTTTACCGGCTCACGGAAAATAACGCCTGGCGCTTTACGCTCGATGGGCATTTCATATAATTCGCCAGTCAGAGGCCCCTTGCCATCGATAGGCTGGCCAAGTGTGTTTACCACGCGGCCCAGCATACCGTCGCCAACTTTAATAGAGGCGATCTTTCCTGTGCGCTTAACCTTTGAACCTTCTTTAATACCTGAAGCGTCACCCATTAATACCACACCTACATTATCTTCTTCGAGGTTAAGGGCAATTGCCTGCACGCCGCTCTCGAATTCCACCAGCTCACCACTGCTTACGTTATTTAATCCGTAAACACGGGCAATGCCATCACCCACCTGCAATACAGAACCTACTTCTTCGAGGTCTGCACCTGCGTTAAAGTTGCTTAACTGTTGGCGTAATATCGCCGAAATCTCATCCGATTTAATCTCAA
The DNA here is from genome assembly GCA_964387165.1 of uncultured Chitinophagaceae bacterium. Classification (GTDB taxonomy): domain Bacteria; phylum Bacteroidota; class Bacteroidia; order Chitinophagales; family Chitinophagaceae; genus Flavitalea. Next base: position 34,195 of record CAYLVR010000001.1, read on the forward strand.
CCATATTTTTGTGCTTATCTTATCTTATAAATAAAGTCGTTATTTGAAAATTGTTTTTTGATCACGTTGAGATCGTAGGCAATGCTTGCATCAATTAGCTGATCCCCTACCTGTAATACAAATCCTCCGATTAAATCTTCGTTTACTGAAGCTGACAGTTCAATATTTTTCATGTCGGATTCACTCTTCACTTTATCCACTATTTCCTGTTTTAATTCTTCGCTTATTGGCGAGGCCGTAGCCAGGTTAACAGTAAATATCTGTTTGTGTTTTTTGTATTGCGAAATAAATGCATCAGCTATTTCGGGAAGATTTGACTCACGTCCTTTCCTGATCAGCAACCTGTTGAAAACAGCGGTAAGCTCACTCACCTTACCATTTGTTACTGCTTCAAGAATTGCCTGTTTTTTATCGGGAGTGATAATAGGGCTCTTCAGCAGGTTTACAAAATCCTTATTTGCTTTTGAAACAGCAGAAAGGTATTGCATATCCTTATACACTTCTTCCAGCGATCCTTTTTCGATCGACAGGTCAATCAGTGATTTTGCATACCTGGAAGCTATACGTGGATTAAGCATATTAATTTAATTTCACCTCTTTAGTCAGGTCCTTAATATAATTTTCCTGTTCTGCTTTATTAGCTAATTCTCTTCTTAATACTTTCTGCGATATTTCAATGACTAACTGACCCACCTGGTTTTTTACATCAGTTAATGCCGCCATTTTCTGTTGTTGAATGGCAGCCTGCGCATCTGCCACTATTTTATTAGCGTCTGATTTTGCCTGTTCTTTTGCTTCAGCAATTATTTTATCTTTTGTATCGCGGGCTTCTTTTAAAATCTGCCCTCTTTCTTCACGTGCTTTTGCGAGTAATGCTTCATTTTCGCTTTTGAACTGTGCCATTTCGGCTTTCATTCTTTCAGCTGAAGCTAATGAATCTGCGATAGTTGTTTCTCTTTCTTTCAATGCACCCAGGATTGGTTTCCATGCGAATTTTTTCAAAATGAAAAACACGATCAGGAAGGCCAGTAAGGTCCAGATGATGAGTCCAAAGGAAGGTATGAGTAAATCCATTTATCTAAATTTTAATCTTTTCTGAAATCCCCGTTTCGCTTTGCGAAACTTCCCCTTTTTCAAAGGGGAGAAAGAATTACTGCATTCGCCGCCCTGTGCTTTGAATGCAGTAAAAAGTTGGCTTAAACGAACATTGCCAGGATACCTGCGATAACCGCGAAAAGGGCAACACCCTCAACGAAAGCGGCAGTCAGGATCATGTTTGCGCGGATGTCATTAACGGCTTCGGGCTGGCGGGCAATAGCCTCAACCGCACCTTTACCGATCTGACCAATACCAATACCAGCAGCGATTGCAGCTAAACCGGCACCGATCGCTCCGCCTGCATTAGCCCAGGCAACTTCGCTTAACAAAACTGTCAGTAAATCCATAATTGTGTGTTTATATAACTGTTAAAAAAACGCTTATTAAATAATTATCGGATCATCAGGTCCAATCTGGTGTTTGTCATTATGGTCATGCACATCCTCAATAGCCTGCCCGATAAACACTGCCGTTAGATTCGTGAAGATAAAGGCCTGGATAAAGGCCACCAATATCTCGATCAGGTAAATAAATACCGAGAAAGCTATTGAAATAGGCGAGAATCCCCAACCTATTGCAGCGCTTAACCCCCCAAAAATGAATATCAGGGAAATCAGGCAGATAATAATAATATGACCCGCAAGCATGTTCGCGAACAAACGAATAATCAACGCAAAAGGCTTGGTAAAAATGCTCAGAATTTCAACCAGCACAAGGATCGGCTTTACCGCACCGGGTACAGGAGGGTTGAAAATATGCCCCCAGTAATGAGAATTTCCATTTATACATATAAGGACGAACGAAACCAGTCCAAGCGCAGCCGTAAACGCGATATTGCCCGTTACGTTTGCAGAGCCAGGAATCATTCCAAAAAAACTGTTAATAAGAATAAAGAAAAATAAAGTCAGCAGGTAAGGGAGAAACTTATGGTAATCATGACCAAGATTGGGTTTGGCAACTTCATCACGCACAAAAGTGATCACAGGCTCAATCGCATTCTGCAGCCCGGTTGGCGCTTTTGTTGTGCCAATACCTTTTTTATACTTCCTGCTCATGTTAATAAAGATCACCACTAAAATGATCAGTGCCAACATCATCTGTACTACGTTTCTCGTTAAAGAAATGTCGTAAACGGTTACACCTTCTTCAACAGGAACAACTTTGCCTTTTACTAATTTATAGCCATCAACTTCATGCTCACCATGATGGAAAGCGGAAGACATAAAAACTGAAAAGCCTTTCTGGGGAGAATATAGTATTACCGGAAGAGGAACAGTAACATGGTGTTCATGACCGTCGGAACCTGTGTAACTCAGGAAATGGAACTCGTGGGCGTCAAGAACGTGTTCAAAAATCACCTTGTTTGCATCAAATTTCTGCTCTTTTTGCTGGATGGTTTCCGAAGGCTTTTCATCATGGTCTGCATGGTTGTGTTCCTGCGCAGTTGCAACATTGAAAAAAGCAATGCTAAAAACGCTGAAAGCCGCTACCAGTAAGGATTTAAGTCTCCTATTGAACATACCTTTTTCTAAATTTGCGGCAAAGATAAGGATGGGGGAATGAAAAAAAGAATTTACTTGGAAATCCCCCCTTTGTACACAGAACGACTAACTATACGGTGATTTTTCTGTCTGACTGAAATGTAATCCTGCATAAAAACCTCCACGAGCCAATAACTCCTCGTGCGTGCCAATCTCCTTAATCTCGCCCTTATCCAAAACGATGATCTTGCTGGCTTTACGAATAGTTGACAGCCTGTGGGCAATAACTATAGATGTACGACCGGAGATGAGTGCGTCTATGGCCCTTTGAATAAGCTGTTCACTTTCGGTATCAATAGAAGATGTGGCCTCATCTAAGATCAATATGGATGGGTCATATAATAATGCCCTGATGAATGAAATCAGCTGGCGCTGACCAAGGGAAAGCGTTCCACCCCTTTCCATTACATTATAATCATATCCACCGGGCAGTTGCATAATAAAATCATGTACGTCTATCAGCTTCGCAGCATGCACCACCTGCTCCTTTGATATCGCAGGATTTCTCAACGTAATATTATCCATTACAGTCCCCGAAAACAAAAACACGTCCTGTAACACAACACCAATATCTTTTCTTAATGCTTCAAGCTTGTAATCCTCAATCTTCACGTCATCAATTTTAATTGTGCCTTTCTGAATATGATAAAGCCTGTTTAATAAACTAATAATCGAAGTTTTCCCACTGCCCGTATGTCCGACAATAGCAATAGTTTCGCCCGGTTTAGCAACAAAAGAAATATTTTTTAATACATATCGATTTTCGATATAAGCGAACCAAACTTTATCAAATTCTATTTTGCCTTTAATAACTCCAGGCGTGTATTCGCCTTCTGTTTTTATATAATCATCATTATCCAGCACTTTAAATACTCTTTCGCTGGCTACCATTCCCATTTGCAGCACGTTGAATTTATCTGCAATAACCCTTAATGGTCTGAATAATAAATTAAGACACATATAAAACCCTATAATCTTACCAATATAGTCCTTTGCATCTGCACCCTGAATATTGAAAGCATGGGTTGCAGCCCACCATACCATTAGCCCGGTACCAACAGCCAGCACTATTTCAACTATGGGGAAAAAAACAGAGTATGCAAATATGGCATTGATATTTGCGTTCCTGTGCTCCTTATTTATTTTTTTGAATTTTCCGAACTCTTTATCTTCTACAGCAAACGCCTGCACGATATGCATTCCGGTAATATGTTCCTGAACAAATGCATTTAATTGAGCCACTGCGTTGCGGACACGAATAAATGATTTATTTACGCTTTCTTTAAACAGCCATGTTGCGATGAGTAAAAACGGGAAAGGCGCCAGGCTGATCAATGTTAGCTGCCAGTCTATATAAAACATTGCACCGAGAATGCAGATGATAGATAACGTGTCTGCTATAATAGGAATCAGGCCTTCAGCGAAAATATCATTAATGCGTTCAATATCGTCGACCGTTCTGGTTGTTAAGGTCCCTACCGGCGTTTTATCGAATTGACCGAGATTAAGTCCGAGGATTTTTTCATATACTTTTACCCGAAGGTCCTTTACAACTGTCTGCCCCAGCCATGCACTGAGAAATGAAAAATAAAAACGAAAAGCTGATTCAATAAGAAGTAAACCGATCTGAATAACGGTGATCCAGATGATAAGGTCCTTCATTTTTAATTTTATTTCCGCCGAGGCACCCACTCCACCGTTTATATAATCGTTGATGGAATATTGAATAAGGATTGGTCTTACCGGTGAGAAAAATGCAAGTATCACAGCAAGCGCAAGCGAAATAAAAAACTTCGTTTTATAGGGAGAGGCAAACTTTAATACCCTTCGTAGCAATCCAAAATCAAAAATCTTCTTTCCCGTACTTCCAGCCATTTTGCGAAATTAAAGAAATCCCCCGTTTCGCCTCCGGCGAAGCTTCCCCTTTTTCAAAGGGTGAGAGGTAACTTCCGAATATTTTGAATATATGTGGTTTTACAGGGAGATTTTTATTCTCCCATCGACTTGCGGTACGCCTTTATGAAAATAGCGCCCATATTTTTATATGGAGGAATATAATCATCGAATTTTTCTTTGGATGCAGTATCAGTAAATCTTGTACTGAGATCTTTCCAGGTCGTCATCCAGTCAATATTCTTTCCTGCCACAAGATCATTATTGATAGCCTGTAAAATCGGTTCATTAACCGTTTTTGTTCCCACCTGCTTCGAAGAAATAATCTGTGCATCTTCACATATAGTGAGCACTTCATTAAGATTATTATATCCACCACATGAACCAAGCACAACAATTTTCGCCGATGGCGCCAGTTGTTTCAATGTGTACTGCAAATGATAACTGTGTCCCCGATGAATAACCACAGAAGGTTTCAAATTATTTTCGGTCATATAATCGGCCAGTTTAGCCTGCGCTTTTGCATCAGGATCATCTTCGCCCAACAAAGGTTTATTTGCTAATATCAGCACAGGTTTTCCTTTTACAGAAGTAATAGTTGTCCAGTTTTCATTGTCCTGGATTTTCCATTCTTTTTTCCCTTTGAACATACCCATAAAATTTATATAGGAATTCTGTCCATCCCTATCCTCATCCCCATAAAAAAATACCTGCTGTACTACCCGGCCGCTGTCATCAGTTAACCCGGTATAATCCTGTCCATAAATTGATGGTATTCCCAGTTGCTGTGTCAAATCAACTTTATTATCGGGATCAGCAGATTCAAATAATATTTTCAACAAATTATAAATTACGATTCCACGTTTATTACTGTTCGCAATATTCCTGTCGTAGTTCCATTTCACTTCATCTGCAATAAATTTCGCGAGTGCCGGGTTTTTATCAACTATACTACTATAAGAATCTGCCACGTCAACAGCTTCTTCCAGGCCGTCTGTCGATTCAAGTCTTATTGCAAATGCTTTCATGGTAGTGGTCACATTTGCATTATCCATTTTACTTAGAAAATCGTTTAATGTATTATACCCTGCGGCCATTTTAATAAACTTCCTGAAATAGTCGCCATTCACACTAAGCAATAAACTGTCGGCACGCGGCTCTTTCATGCGCTGCCACATTCTTTTATACACACCTAAATAACTGGAAGTATAAATTTCATCTTCCCCCAAAACAATTAAATAATATAATTCCTGGGGGGTTAGTTCCTCAATGCCATGAAATCTTTTTGCGTCTGGTTCAGAATGCAATGCATTTATTTCACGAACGAAATATTGTTTTGCTTTTGCCGACATACGATCAGTTAGTGCGTGCATTCCCATTATTGAATCCTTGAACGGCGGCAATAAACGTTTCGCATATTCAATACGCGTTTTAACCATCAGGCGATAATACTGCAGATCATTATCTTTCACTTTATCGATATCAGCCAGTGTGATCTCCTTTTTCATCAGGTTATCAAGAAAAGGAAAATACAACTGTCCGCTTTTGCTTGAAGCAATCGTGCCGATCATTCTTACCAGCGAATCTGAATGGTTCCTGATTTTTGAGCCCAAAGCATTTCTTGCAGCAGCATAATCATATAATTTCCTGATATCCCGGTGTGCGGCAATTTGTATGAACTGATCCGTAAAAGGCAGATCGGGATTTTTATTTAATTCTGAAAGAATTTCATCGGGATGGAGGTCGAGATATTTTTTTGTAAGAAGAATACGTGATGGTTTAACTCCGGGGTTTTCCGTAGGAAACACAAAACAGTCTATCAGTAATTTGCCTATGCCATACTCATTAGCAGCGATAACAGGTTCAATACTTTCTCCTTTCCTGTCGAGCAACATCGCTTCTTTAAAAGCTTTCAACATGGCCTGCGCCATTGATACAGGATAATCTTTCCCGTTTTTTTTCCTGTTATATCCTTTTAATAATGTTTCGAGAGATTTGAGGGATTTTACTTTTACCTGCCCGGCAATGGTTGAATCCAGTTCTATCTGTTCCTGTAATTCATTTACCTGGCGCTGCAAAACATCTTCCACATGGTTCTTAATGGCGTCGTTGTCTGAAAGTTCAGCAGAGTCTTTTGAGCTGAATACCAGTTGCTGCTGTTTATCTACCAGGTCATGGAATAGCATCCTCTCAGTAGGAATTTTGAAAGTGTAGGATGTTTGAGAAAATACCGTCAGCGGCAGCAGTAAAACAATAATTAATCGGAAACGATTCATAATAGATGGTAAAGTTAAGGAATCCCGCTTACCTACCCGGGTTGCCCCGCACCACCAATGCCATGAAATTCTTCGCTGGCATGCTCATTCACAGTAGATTAGCATTTCCCTAACAATTTAAATTATTGACCTTTGTTGCAGCAAACCCCTGGAAGGGATGGGTATAGCCGGGATAGCGAATGGCTTAACAATTTGATAACCCACTTCTGATCGAATGGAAAATTAACTTTGCGTAAATTTTTCAGATGGAGTTAAGCGCTAAAAAGGTACTGATAGCAGACGATGAGCCGGACATATTGGAAATAATAGAATATAACCTTACAAAAGAAGGCTACCAGGTAACTACAGCAAAAGACGGTGATGATGCACTTACAAAAGCCAGGTCCGTTAAACCTGAACTGATCATTCTCGACATTATGATGCCAAAAAAGAACGGCGTTGAGGTTTGCGAGATACTACGTACGCAGAAGAACTTTAAAGATACACTCATCATTTTTCTTACTGCCTTGAATGATGAAAGCTCGCATATAAAGGGTCTCGAAACAGGCGCCGATGATTATATAAACAAGCCTGTTAGCCCAAAAGTACTGGTCAGCAAAGTAAATGCCCTTTTCCGGCGCATAAAAACGGAACCCGGCACTACTGTTATTAAAATCGCTAACCTCGAAATAGACCCGGTTAAATTTGAGGTGATCGTTGATGACAATACTGTGATCCTGGCCAAAAAGGAGTTTGAATTACTATATGTGCTGGCCTCCAAACCAGGGCGGGTATTTTTAAGAAACGAAATCCTTAACCAGGTATGGGGAAATGATGTAATTGTGGGCGACAGAACAATAGATGTCCATATTCGCAAAATCAGGCAGAAGCTTGGCGTGGACTGTATTACTACTGTTAAAGGAGTAGGGTACAAATTTGATTTATAACCACCTCCTTTACCAGGGCTTCGGTGATAAAAGAGAATGATCTCTCATAAATTCAATTAGTTTAAATTACAGGATGTTCTCTGCAAAGAATCTCTCTCCTAACCAGTTATCGGCTTTAATTGCACTTGCGTTAAGTTTTCCGATCGCTTTAGGCGTGTTTTTTATTTCTGGCAACTGGAAGGAAGCTGTTATATTCTTCGGTATAATATGGCTGGGTAGTTATGGATTGATACGGTTCACTTTCGAAAAATTTATATATAGAAAAATTAAACTGATATATAAATTAATCAATCAAACAAAAGCCACACGTAAAGAAGAGATTTATTATAAATATATACTGCCTCAGAAAAGTATAGATGAAGTGAGAGAAGATGTGGAAGCATGGATGATTAAAAAAAACCAGGAAATTGAATTGCTGCAGAAGAATGAAGAGTACCGGAAAGAATTTTTGCAGAACCTCGCCCATGAATTTAAAACACCCATTTTTGCCATACAGGGATATGTCGAAACATTACTCAGCGGCGCAATGGAAGAAGAAATAATCAGGAAAAAGTTTTTAGAAAATACTTCCAAAAATGCGGACCGGCTGGTTAATCTTGTTCGTGACCTCGACGAAATTACCAGCCTTGAAAGTGGAGAACAATTATTATATAAGACCAATTTTATTATCCAGGACCAGGTTCGTGAAGCCTATGACTCCCTCGCATTAAACCTCCAGCAAAGAAAGATTGCCGCTACTATTAAAAAGGGATGCGAAGCCCCTATTTCCGTATTTGCTGATAAAGAAAAGATAAGGCAGGTATTAATTAACCTCGTGGAAAACGCGTGTAAATACGGCAAACAGAATGGGACAGTTACGGCGAGTATTTACGTTACCGATGAAAAACATGTTCTTGTAGAAATCAGCGACGATGGAATTGGCATTGAAGAAGAACACCTGCCAAGAATTTTCGAAAGATTTTACCGTACCGACATGGCTCGCAGCAGGGACAAAGGCGGCACTGGGCTGGGCCTCGCTATCTGTAAGCATATCGTTGAGGCTCATGGCCAAAGTATACATGTACGCAGTACTCCCGACGTTGGGACGACCATAGGATTTACCCTCGATCTGCGTCGGGATTAAGCATTTTAATCTCCGGATTTATACTATTACAGCCATTTTTGAGTTAATATGTATTATTAATCCAAATACCCATGAAAACAACAGGTTGGCTTGTTGCTTTAATGCTATGCGCGCTGGTACCCTATTATGGCACATCACAGTGCGGCACAATTCAGACGGTAACTTACGATACTACTATTACCGGCTCAGGCAATAATGAAGATCCTTTTGAATTTACTTTCCCACAATTTAATTCCGCCGAAGGAACTTTGACAAATGTGAATATAACGGCCACTGTTTCACTTCATTATGATTATGATGTAGAAAACTCAACAAATACAACTAATCTTTATCGCCAGAGATTAACCCGGTTTGATAATATTTACAGCTCGGTTCTTTCTTCTGAGGAAGAATTAGAGCTGGGGTTTTTAAGAAACTTTCCTACTAATCCCCCGCCTAATCAATATTATTCTCATACATTGGCTGCCAATGATGCTGATCCGGGCACTGGTTCCGATTATGCACAAAATTCACTTCAGATCTTAAATAATTATACCGTATTCAACGTAGATGTGGGAGTTGCCAATTTTCTTGGTATTGGAAATGTTACTCTCGAATATTTTACAACTACCGAACGGGCAGTTATTCAACAGGGGCCGGTTGTAGCAAATAACAATATTACAGATGAAATAACAGTTAGTATAACCTATACCTATTGCGATAATATTCTTCTTGATCCTGATAATACTCCGAGAGTAACAAGGAATCCGCAAATAAATGAATGGAAAAACAAATTATTTCCTAACCCTTCAATAAACGGGAATTTCAGCCTGCAATTCCATGATTCAAAACGCTCGGACTGGCAGATTGATATTTTTAACAGCACCGGTCAGTTAGTTAGCCAGAAAAAATATAATAATACATTAAGAGCCGAAGTAAATAATAACCAACTTGCGAAAGGCATTTATATCATTAAGGTCACCAACTTAAAATCGCAGGAAATCTTTTCCGAAAGGTTATTGGTAAAGTAGGGTTGTTAAACATTTATTTGTAAATAACCCGCACCCCAACAGAATACAGTAGACCTTAAAAATCAATCTATCAAGATTTAATATTAAATCATTGTGATTTTTCGTAACTTCTGCCCAGTAGTTGCCATGAATCTAAAGATCACGATATTATTATTTACCCTGCCCTTTGCCTTTTATAACCATTCAGGTGCGCAGACATTTGTGCAGTTTGATTTCTGTGGACAACAACTCCTTTTTTCTGCAAATAAAGAAGATCAGCAATACCTATCAGGTAAGCTTTCGCAGGAAGAAATACTGTCTTTTTACAATAATACACTACACAACAGGTATGATGCGGCGATCCGGGCTTTAAAAGAATATAAGGAGAACTATAAACCCGACGACTGGCTGTATTACCAGCTTATTCGTAAAATGGCCGAAAGTATCAGCCCTAAAGAAAACAATTACTTTAACTACACACTATACAAATGGTTCCTATTAACGCAATCAGGATATGATGCAATGATTGCCATAACACCTGCAAAAATGCTTTTTTATATCCAATGTGATGAAAATATTTATAATATACCATCGCGCATGAAAAATGGCAGGCAGTATATTTGTCTTAACTATCACGACTATAAAAACATTGATTTTATTAAGGAGAATTTTACTGAAGTGCCTTTGCCTCCGGGAAATAAAGAAAAAACATTTTCATATAAGGTAACCAAGATTCCTGATATCCAGGCCACTGAATATCTTGAGAAGGATCTTCATTTTACCTATAACGATAATGAATATCATTTTAAATTAAAACTCACCCCTCAAATACAAAAGCTTTTCATTAATTATCCTGTAGTAGATTATGCTTACTACATGAATATTCCGTTAAGCAGGGAAGCCTACAATTCACTTATCCCTCAGCTCAGGAAAAGCGTGAAGGGAATGAAAATTAAAAATGGCGTCGATTTTATTATGCGTTTTACGCGCTATGCATTCTTATTCGAGCCGGATTCAAAACATTTTGGGGGAGAGAAAAGGTTATCTCCCGAACAAACTTTATTCTATGATCAGAGCGATTGTGAAGACAGGGTGGCCTTATTCTTTTGCCTGGTTAAGGAAATTTACAATCTTCCAATGATCGTTCTTTCGTATCCCGAACATATAACCATTGCTGTATCGTTTAATAAACCTTCCGGCGAAAGTATCATTTACAACGGTCAGAAATATTCGATCTGTGAACCTACTCCTCAAAAAACAGATCTGACTATAGGCCAGTCGCTGGCAAGCCTGCGTGGGACGGAGTATGAAATAGTTTATCATTATTCACCCATCCCTCAGCAATAGCTAAAGTTGCTATCTGTAAGTGGCCAGAAAAGTATTGGCCGAATCGGTGAGAGGCATAAAATAACTTACGCCATTCACTACATATGCCAGATAATTACAAGAATCACTGGTAGCAGCGTAAACAGTTTTATAGACAGCCCCATTCCTGTATAAAAACATTTTGTAGTCGTTATCGCAGGACTTTGTGTCGGTTTCAGGATTTTCGAGGAATGAAATAAAGCTGTTTAAGGCTAAAGTATCACTAACTAAATGACGTATAAAAACTTTCTGATTTTTTTCATCCGGGAAATAATACACCTCCATACTATCTGTTTGTGAAAAATCAAACCCGGCGACTGCAGCAGAGGCTTCCTGGATATACCCGGATTCATTCTTTTTTTCGTTCATTCCATTACAACCCGCCAGTGCTGCCAGGGTTATTGACAGCAAGACTATAAAATATATCTTCATTATTCTGTGTATAATAAAAAAGGACCCGTTCAGAAACATTGAACGGGTCCAATAAGAATATAAAAAATTAATAAACATTTGTTTTTGGACTAAAGCTTGTCCAGCCTTCGAGCCAGTTGGTAGTGCCAAGCGCACCGCGGAAAGTACCTGCCGTAAAGAATGCATCCAAACCAGTGAAGTCAGCACCTGTAAGTGCAGGAGATCCTGTATCAGGCATCAGGTTGGGAGCAGAGATATTGAACGGATCCTTAAGTTGGATATCGTTGGGTGATGCATAAGTAATACATCCTTCTGATTCGGCCTTGGTTTGAATCTCTCCGGACGTCATAATGCCGGCTGCGCCACTTAAATATGGATTGGTAACGGCGTGTACCAGGTTGTTTTTGAATGCAGAAACTCCATTTTTATAAGCTGTAACCGTCGCGTCTGATTCCATTGCAAAACCGGCCTGGTTGTAGCCCATAATTATTGAATTGCGTAAAGAAAAAGTGGAGGCTCTTCTAAAGCGGTTGCCATATTTGTGGCGGGAATTTGTAGACGCGTTATTTGGCCCTACAAAAGTGAAGTTAGAAAGGTCGGGTTTTGTGAATGGAGTTGCGTCGGTTCCACTTCCGTCATTATCACATTCTATTCCGTTGTTATCATCACCGTTATCAACAGTATTAGGATCTTTAACAACAATACCATATTGTATCTTGCCGGTATATCCGAAGTCGAAATCAAAATCATCGTCGGACGATGCATAGCTGATCAGGTTTTTACCGTTCACCGTTCCACCAAAGAATTCGTAACCATCATCGTTACCAAAAGAAACCTGAATATTTTCAAGTGTGGTGCCTGTACCTACACCACCTAATGTCAGACCATTTATTTCGCTGCCTGCAAAAGCGGCAACTCCTGCAAACTCAATACGTACAAATTTTAAAGAACCTGAGGCATCAGCAGCATCAGTGCCACCATAGGGGCGGTCAAGACCGCCTTCGATTACTGGGGTTGCCGAGCGGTTTGTGGGAGCTTTACCCAATAATACCACCCCGCCCCAATCGCCGGGAGCGCGTTGTCCGGCAGGTTGCCCCGAAGTAAATACAATTGGTTTTTCCTTCGTTCCGTTTGCGATCAGTTTACCACCTCGTTCAACACAAAGTGCAGCTTTTTCTGCTGTTGTTGATCCAACAATAACTGTTCCTTCATCAATAGTCAGTGTAACTCCATCCGGCACATATACGTATCCTAAAAGGGTCCATTTTTTATCGGCGGTCAGTCTCATATTCTCTGTAAGCGTACCCTGAAGCGTAGTATTGTCTGGCGGTGGTATTTCTTCTTCATCATCAGATTTGTCGCAACTCGTTGCCAGAATGGCAACCATCGCAAACATTGCCAGGAATTTTTTGTGCATCATAATTAATTTGTATTTGATTGTTTATCTCCTGCAAAAATGGTTTTTGCAGATTATCAGAATATTATCTGTAGGTTAACAGAATATTACGTTTACCTAGAAAGTATATAAAAAACTTGCTCCGAAGTTGGTTCCAAACCTTGAGCTGGCCCATATACGATCATTGTCTTTTTCATAATGTTTTTTAGAAATAACACCTTTATCAGTTCTGTAGTTCTGATAAAAAATCTGGCGTTGGTTTAACAGGTCGGATATATTTATTCTGACCTCTCCTTTTTTATGAAAGATTTTTTTACTGATCTGAAAATCTACTACTGTTCTGCCATTTTCGTAAATGTCGGGCAAGCCTACAGGATCGTTACCAACTGCTTCTATCCGATGGCCAATCCGATTAGCCAGCAGGTTAGCGGTAAAATCGTTGTTGTTAATTGAATAAGACAATCCGGCATTAAATAGATAAGGAGACTGACCCTGCATCGGGCGGTCTTTATCTGCAACAGCTACGTCAAGTCCGTCAACATTAACGGTAGAATGTATATATGCAGCATTTGCGAAAACATAAAGATTCTCAAGCCAGGAGGCTTCTCCAATAAAACTCAGGCGTTTTCTTATTTCAGTTTCTACACCATAATTCAATGCATATTTTGCATTATAATATTCAAATATCAGATTCAGCGTATTGGATCCCGGATCTACTCTCAGTTCGATTGGTTTGTTAAAGTGTTTAGCGAATACAGAGGCAGAAAATATTTCACCATTAGAAGGATAGGTTTCAAATCTGAGGTCAATATTTGTATTCTGGCTCCTTTCAAGTTTTGTATTACCGCGCACCTGAACGTTTCTCACAAAATCATAGAAAGAGAAATTGGCAATTTCCCTGAATTCGGGACGGCTTACTGTTCGGCTAGCTGAAAAACGCAGGTTCGTGTTAGCTGTTAGTTTATAAGTAAGATTAATGGAAGGAAGGATATCGATATAATCTTTTTTAGCTTTAACTTTTGCTCCTGAAAAGTCGGCTGTGTTTACTTCGAACCCGAAACTTTCCACACGAAGGCCCCAAACCAGGCGCCATTTTTCTGCGAGTTTGCTATCCAGCATTGCATATCCTGCATTTAAGAGAGTGCTGGCGTCGTAGCTATCAGTATTATTGGTGATCTCTTCCAGCGCAAGGCCGTTTGGCTGCATATTCACCCTGGAAAAAATGGATTTCGGAGACATAAGCAGAATATTGTCATTAAATCCGCTTCCAGGTGATTTGTTATATCTGAATATACGTGCAGAAAAGTCGCGTGTTTTATATTGTGAGAAGGCGCCTACCTTCAACGTGCCCGACTTTTTTCCAAACAACGACAAAGGAACCGCGTAATTAAGATTTCCGCCGAAAGCATTTTCTTCAAGATTTGCAAAAAAGCGGTAAGTGTCGCGCAGCACTACTTCGTAAGGAACATCAGGCTTTGATGCATTTGAAGAATCCTTGATAAAAGGAGCGAACCTGTAATCGGGGTTGTCCCGCATGGTCAATGCGTAGTTGAGGTTCCAGCTTAATTTCGCTTTATTCTTTAACGAATGATCACCTTCGAGCTGTGTGCTGTATAAGGTTTTAATAATGGTTTCTGCACCTTGAGCGAAGATTGAAGCATACCCACTATAATATTGTATTCCGCTTCTCTGCAAATTGGAGTTTTCAAAGCTGCGATTGAAGAGGTTCTTGAAAGATATCTTTGAATTTCCTTTTTTGTAAGACAGATTCAGTAATCCGCCTAAAGTAGTATTGAACCGGTAAGTTGAATCATTGTATGTATAAGCAGCTCCGTTAACCTGTGAAAACTGGTTATCATATTCTGAACGGACCCCTTCCACAAAACCCTGGCTGTTACGATAAGTTACCCCAAAGATAGAGCCGAGTACAGCGTCATTTTTTAAAGTATAGCGTTGTCCCCACGTTAATTGGTAGCTCTGATTAGGCAATGCATTTCCATTATACCTGTCGCCATAAGTGTTTTTCAATAATTGAGAGAATTGGGCTCTATTGGAAAAAGACTGTCCCTGAAAACCTTTTCTTGACGGAAACCCATCCGGAAGTTTTCTGCTTCCATCATCGAATCCCAGGTAATCATATTTTGCAACATAACCTGGGTTGAAGTCTTTGCCGGTGGATATGGTATTGACAGATAAGCCTGCTCCCAAACTCAAAAAATTGTTAGTAGGAACATCTTTTGTTGATATCTGCACCACGCCGCCTGCAAAGTCGCCTGGCAGATCAGGGTTGGCTGTTTTATATATTACAATATTATCTATCAGGCTGGAAGGAATGATATCGAATGAGAATGCGCGCCGGTCGGGTTCGGAGCTTGGAAGTATTGCATTGTTTATAATAGCAATGTTGTAACGGTCCACCAAACCTCTCACAATCACGAATTTATTATCCTGAATGGAAGTTCCGCTCACCCGTTTCAACACTTCTCCGGTGTTTTTATCTGGTGAACGCTTTATTGTTTCTGCAGAGATGCCATCAGATATAGCAGCATTATTTTTTTGCAGATTCAATAATGCATTATCAGATTCCCTTCTGGCAGTTGCCCTGACAATTACCGCATTTAATTCACTATTGGCCAGTTCCATTACTACATTCAATTCCTGTAAGGCATTACCACCTACATCAGAAATTTCTTTGGTAGCGTAGCCAATCGAAGAAAAGATCACCACATATTTTTTACCCGCGTCAAGTTTAATCCGGAATTGGCCTTCCACATCTGATGTAACGCCTCCTGGAATTCCATTTACTCTTATAGACACTCCATTTATAGGTTCGTTCTTTTCATTAATAACTTTGCCGGAAACTGTGATCGGGCTTTGAGCAGTAACAGTGATGGTTGAGAGAAAAAATAAATACAATAAAATATGTCTCACGAAAGCGTTTTATTTAGCACAAAACTATTACCGGAACATTACCGGAATGTTACGCCTGTGTTACCGCTATGTTACGTGATGTGGATTTTAAAATCGAAACTGCATTCTTAATGTTAATACATCATCTTTTAAATCATCGGTGTACCCATCCAGGGAGGTGATCTCGTTCCTGATCATGTCATACCAAACCAGAATCTTAATATGCTTATTAAAATAATAGGTGTACCCAACTCCGAGGGTATTGTATTTAATATCAGCATTATGCGTATTGATCAGTGAGCCGATTTCTGTAGCAGCGATCATAGTATTGGGATCGTAAAAATCGTACTTCATCATGAACTGGTGCTTTTCACTAAACAAATTCTGGAGCAAATAGAAAAACGCACCGTTAAACCTCCTTATATAATAAGGTTCATTTAATAATACGCCCGGGGTAGCAGATTCGGTAGCAGATGAGCTTTGTGTGCCCCACCAATATTCACCTCTCAATTGAGTTAATCCGAATGGGTTCTTTATTCCTAGTTGAGCATCCAGGCCCCGGTATTTTCTTGGTAATTTGGCTCCTCTGTTATTAGCGGAAGAATCTGCGATGAACTCTTTTCCATGCTGCCGATAGAAAAATGCTGAATTGTTGGCCAGCCCGCCTTCAAAAAAAGAAAGTCCACCGCTTACAGTCAGCCTGTCCGACAACGCGTATCGTTTTAGTGATATCCGGGAAATAAAGTCTTTGTAACTGTCATAATCTTCCTGACCGGTTAATCCCTGCCCGTTAAAAAACCCGGCATCCACTTTTATTGAGCGGAAAGGATTGTCTTTTTTCCTCGGTTCAAAAGTCACCATCGCTCCCATATCGCGCTCCGTTTTCATTAATATCTGCGACATTCTTCCCCTTTCAGGCGTTTCCCGGTCGCCCGAGCTTACATTCACTTCATACCCGAAGGGTCGGGCAAACATACCGGCGGTAACAGCAAACAGTTGAAGCCTGTTTTCATAAAACCTTCCCCAAAAATCCCTGATCACGACCCCTCTTTCGGTTCCGTCGAATTGAAACACAACCTGGGCTTGTGGCAGT
>CAYLVR010000001.1:51225-55662 GCA_964387165.1 uncultured Chitinophagaceae bacterium
AGCATAATCGAACCTTATACGTGCCCTGCGCAGCATAAACCTGTTATTGGAGAACTTTCCGAAGTTACCACCACTGTAATTTTGTGCGCCTTTTGTCTGAGTTGCCTGGAACTGCGGTTGGAAATAGCCGCTTATTAATAAATGATCCTGTTTTTTGTAAATGGCCCACAGGCCCTTATCAACCCTGGCGTTTGTATCAATCATATCTACAAGGAACTGTGCACGTGCCGGAAGCAGGAAAAAAGCCAGGACAACGACCAGAAAGAATTTATAAAAAGATAACTTTAACTTCATTCTCCGTTTATATGGCCGCAAAGGTATTTGGTGGAGAATGATCCAATGTTAAGAAATTATTACCAATCCGGCTTTTAGCCTTTTACTGATGCAGGTAATTCTACTTTTGACCCAAATTAGACAACAGGATGGGACTTAACTCCATAATGAAGATTTTTATGCCGAAGGACAGGGTATTCTATACTCTTTTCGAGCAGGTCGCGGATACCATGGCTAAAATGGGAAAAGTATTAAAGGACGTAGTACAGGAGCCGGATTATGATCAAAGAGCAGGATTAATTGCGCAGATCGAGGATCTCGAACACGTTAACGACGATCTCACCCACCAGATATTTACCGAACTGGGTCGCAACTTCATCACTCCTTTTGACCGTGAAGATATTCACTACCTGGCCACTTCGCTCGACGATGTGTGTGATTACATTTACGCCACAGCAAAAAAAATCAACTTCTATAAAGTAAATCCTAACGACCAGGGCATCCAGAAAATGGCTGACCTGATTGAACAGGGATCAGAGCATGTGCGACAGGCAGTACATGAATTACGTAACATGCGCGATATGCGCAAGATCACCGAGGCGCTTGTAAAAGTGAACAGCATCGAGAACCAAGCTGATGATATTTTTGATCTCAGCATCGAAAGATTATTTGAAACAGAACCCGATGCCAAAGAGGTAATCAAAAAAAGAGAAATTTATCAGGTAATGGAAATCGTTACTGATAAATGTGAAGACGCCGCCAACGTTATCGAATCGATCATTATTAAATACGCGTAAAGCTCATGACATTTCTCGTAGTGATCATCATCCTCGCGTTGGTGTTCGATTATATTAACGGTTTTCACGACGCAGCCAATTCCATTGCCACCATTGTTTCTACTAAAGTATTAACGCCATTCCAGGCTGTTCTCTGGGCAGCATTTTTCAACTTTGCGGCTTTCTTCGTTTCAAAATATATTATCGGTGAGTTTAAAATCGGTAACACTATCGCCAAGTCGGTAAATGAAAACTTTATTACTCTTGAAGTAATATTCGCCGGGCTCATAGCAGCTATTTTATGGAACCTGCTTACCTGGTGGTTCGGCATTCCATCAAGCTCATCACATACATTATTAGGCGGGTTCATTGGTGCAGCTATCGCACACGCAGGTACATTAAGCGAAAATGGTATAAGTGTAATTAATTACGCCAAGGTACTTCCAACTTTTGCTTTTATATTTCTTGCTCCGCTTATCGGGATGATTATGGCTTTTATTATTACGGTCTTTATTGTGAACATATGCCGGCGGTCCAATCCCTATAAAGCCGATAGCTGGTTCAGGCGATTGCAGCTGGTATCATCAGCATTATTTAGCCTGGGTCATGGAGGTAACGATGCTCAAAAAGTAATGGGAATCATCGGCGCAGCGGTAATATTTTACCAGAAACAACATGGCGTTGATTTGACTTTCAATCAGTTCATTGATGAATATGTATGGGTGCCGATAGCGAGTTTTACCGCAATAGCCATAGGTACAATGAGCGGTGGATGGAAGATCGTTAAAACAATGGGTACACGTATTACAAAAGTTACTCCACTTGAAGGCGTAAGCGCCGAAACCGCTGGCGCAGCCACTTTATATCTTACAGAACACTTAGGTATTCCCGTTAGTACTACGCATACCATTACCGGAGCCATCATAGGTGTAGGAGCAACAAAACGTTTATCGGCAGTACGCTGGGGTGTTACTATTAATTTATTATGGGCATGGATATTAACGATACCCGTTAGTGCAATAATTGCAGCCATAATATATTATATTTTAAAGTTATTATTCTAGTCTTTGAGTCTTTAAAGGAATTGAGTACATTGCCGATGTGAAACGAAGTTCCATCCGACATATTAAAATAATTCATTCCGGATGAAAGGTATCATATTAGCAGGGAGCTCAGGAACCCGTTTACACCCCATCACTTTTGCTATCAGTAAACAGATTATGCCGGTTTACGATAAACCCATGATCTATTATCCTCTTTCTACTTTATTACTTGCTGGCATTCGTGAAATATTGATCATTTCAACACCTCACGATCTTCCACAGTTTAAAAGACTACTGGCAGATGGTTCACAATGGGGAGTGAAGTTCGATTACGCAGAACAGGAAGTTCCCAACGGGCTCGCCCAGGCTTTTGTTATCGGAGAAAAGTTTATCGGGAATGATAATGTTGCCCTGGTATTGGGAGATAATATTTTTTATGGTGCAGGCCTTGGTGAAAAACTCTCCAAAAATACCTCGCCCGATGGGGGAATTGTTTATGCTTATCATGTAAGTGATCCCGAACGATACGGTGTGGTTGAGTTCGATAAAAACAACAAAGTGATTTCTATTGAAGAAAAACCCATGCACCCTAAAAGCGATTATGCCGTTCCGGGGATATATTTTTACGATAACGAAGTGATTGAAATTGCTAAAGCATTGAAACCCAGCGCCCGCGGAGAATATGAGATTACCGATGTAAATAAGGAATATCTTCGCAGAGGTAAACTGCAGGTTTCCATACTGGATCGCGGAACGGCCTGGCTCGATACCGGCACTTTCGATTCACTTATGCAGGCCAGTCAGTTTGTACAGGTGATTGAACAAAGGCAGGGGATAAAGATTGCCTGTATTGAAGAGATCGTTTACCGTAAAGGGTTTATTAACAAAGAACAACTGATAGAAAAAGCACAGCTCCTATTGAAAAGCGGATATGGCCAGTACCTGATGAACATTGCAAACGAATAAAAAGCAAGAACACCAATCCTCTTTCACCCTGCGAAGCGCATAGCGCGAAGGGGGTCGCCTTTGCTGGCCACGTGTGCTAAGCTTTAGATGCTTGCGCCAAAGCTATGGCGACTAAAACCGGGATGGGCAATAATAAAAAAATATGAGCAAAATTCTCGTTACAGGCGGATGCGGTTACATTGGTTCACATACTATTGTGGATCTCATAGAAAATGGTTTTGAAGTAATATCGGTTGATAATAATTCAAGGTCTTCTTCCCAAATATTACAGGGAGTGGAAAAAATAACAGGCTCCAAAGTAAAAAACTATAAAGTTGATCTCTGCAATTTTGATGATACTTTCGCCATTTTCGCAGAAAATGAAGACATTGAAGGCATTATTCATTTCGCAGCATACAAAGCTGTTGGAGAATCTGTGGAACAACCACTGATGTATTTCGAAAACAACATCGTTTCTCTGATCAACTTATTAAAATGTGTGCAGGAATTTCATATTCCATATTTCGTATTTTCTTCTTCCTGTACTGTTTATGGAAATCCTGATATAATACCAGTTACAGAGGCCACACCTCCCAAACCTGCTGAATCTCCTTACGGGTACACCAAGCAAATGGGAGAACAGATCATTAATGAATTTTCAAAAGCTTCTCATTCCCAAAGTATTTTATTAAGATATTTTAACCCGGTAGGTGCACATCCCACCGCTTTTATTGGTGAACTGCCAATAGGAAAACCAAGCAACCTGGTCCCTGTAATTACGCAAACCGCTATCGGTAAACTGCCAAAGGTGATTGTTTTTGGAGATGACTACCCAACACGTGATGGCTCCTGCCTGCGCGATTTTATTCATGTATGCGATATTGCACATGCACATACACTCGCACTTGAATTTTTAATTAAGGGCAAAACGAAAAAGAAATGCGAGGTGTTTAACCTGGGTTCCGGAAATGGGGTAACGGTGCTGGAAGCAATTAAATCTTTTGAAGAAGTATCCGGACAAAAATTAAATTATGAGATCGGCCCACGCCGTGCCGGTGATGTAGTGGCCATCTACGCCAATAATGATTACGCCCGCACCCAGTTAAGCTGGGACCTGAAGTATTCATTGAACGATATGATGGCAACAGCCTGGAAATGGGAGCAACGGTTAAAAGTTGATGAAAAATTCTTCCAGAGCAAGCCTGCGGATTTGAATTAGAGGTAAATTCCCCTGCGGTCTTTCACCCTGTGAAACTCTGTACTTTCCCCTTTTTCAAAGGGGGAGGACGTTTTCTCTGAATTAATTTGTTTTATGGATTTATTCAAAAAGTAAGCCTGCGCTCCCCCTTTGAAAAAGGGGGGCTTCGGGATTTCGCATACAGAGAAATTGCAGGGGGATT
>CAYLVR010000002.1:0-1060 GCA_964387165.1 uncultured Chitinophagaceae bacterium
CGACCCTCAGAACCACAATCTGATGCTCTAACCAACTGAGCTACAACCACCATTTAGGGACGGCAAAACTACATGAAAAATATCTTTCTTCCCAAAAGAACCAATCAATTTTATATCTGTTACCCAATTCAATCAAAATTGATTTTAATTACTCCGCAAGTTTACCCTATCCTTTGGCATCTTATTGTCATAATATTGTAAACCGTGATGAATTGCATGAAGAAACTATTCGCTCTATTGTCGATTACCCTAACCTCCCTTACAACTTTCAGCCAGGCGCCCACAAGAACAGGCGGAACCCAAAACATGAACACAGGCCGGTTTTATGGAAAGATCGTGGATGAAAAAAATGATAAAGGGATAGATGCAGCCTCTGTGCAACTTACCAGCTTAAGGAATGGAAAAGATACCCTGATAGCGGGAATGCTCACTAAAAAATCAGGAGAGTTTAGTTTGGAGAACCTGCCGGTAATGGGAAAGTTCCGGTTGACTATATCAGCCATAGGGTACGAACCTGTAGAAAAGGAGGTGGCTTTCGATATAAAACGCGGACTGGGTCCGGCACAAATGATGGCCGCCATCGATAAGGATCTTGGCAATATTAAACTCACCATCGATACAGAAGTACTGGCCTCTGTTGTTGTTTCTGCGGAAAAACCAATGATCCAAATGGGAATCGACCGCAAAATATTCAATGTTGAAAAAAATATTAATTCAACTGGCGGAACCGCGGTTGATGTTATGAGAAATATTCCGGCACTGAACGTTGATATTGATGGAAATGTAACACTTAGAAATTCTGCCCCACAGATATTTGTTGATGGCAGACCCACTACTCTCTCTCTTGATCAAATTCCATCTGACGCCATTGAAAGCGTGGAAATGATCACTAACCCTTCTGCAAAGTTTGATGCAAGCAGCGGTCAATCAGGTATTCTGAATATCGTTCTGAAAAAACAAAGAAAGATCGGGTATAATGGAGGGATAAGAGCAGGCATCGATTCCCGTGCGAGGATAAATGCAGGTGGTGATATCAATATCCGCGAGGGGAAAGTAAATG
>CAYLVR010000002.1:1070-32306 GCA_964387165.1 uncultured Chitinophagaceae bacterium
TAATCAGCGTAAATCAAAAAGCTGGGGAGAGACCGACAGAACAAGTTTTACAGAAGATCCGGATATAAATACTTTACAGGATAATAACAGCGTCATGCGCAACGGGTTCGTTTTTTCGCGTTTTGGCCTCGACTACTTTATTAATAACCGGAACACTATTTCGGTAGGTCAGAATATAATGGGTGGCAATTTTAATATGGATACCCGGAATAACCTTTTGTACCAGGGCATTGATGGAAGCAATCTTGAATCACAATACCGCAACACTCTTGGCAGAAATAAATTCAGGAACTATAATACCATGCTTGGTTTCAAGCATTTATTCACACAACCAGGCCGGGAGTTAACTGCAGATCTGAATTACAGTTACAGTCCCAGTTCGGGCAATTCAAATATTTATATCCGGTCGTTTAATGATGTTGGCCAGGAAAATCCAAAATATCCTGAACAATTGCAGAACATCACAACATCCGGAAAAAATTCTTTTATTGTGGGACAGGTAGATTATGTGCATCCCATTAATACCAGCATGAAATGGGAGGCTGGATTACGTACGCAATCACGTACTTTTAAAAGTAACCAGCTTAACTTTTTAAATGGAGAACCACAGGTTAGTTTAAACAATGAATATAAATACACCGATTATGTTCATGCTGCTTATGCTACATTTTCACAAAAAGTTCAGGATGCGTTTAATTACCAGTTAGGATTAAGAGTAGAAAGTTCAAAGTACGATGGCGAACAAATAGGCGAGCAAACAGATAAAAAAACATTTACTAATAATTTTCCATTAAGTTTTTTCCCAAGTGTTTTCTTAACGAAGAGTATCGGCGATAACCAGGATATCCAATTAAACTACAGCCGCAAAATTAATCGCCCGAATTTCTTCCAGTTAATGCCCAATACAGATTATTCCGATACCCTAAACCTTCAAACAGGCAACCCGGATCTCAGACCGGAGTTTACGCATTCACTTGAATTATCTTATCAGAAAAATTATGGAGAAAGGAAAAATACTTTTCTCGCAACAGTCTTTGGAAAATATACAACCGATCTTATTGCCCGCTATCAATCGTTAAAAGAATTCGGAGACACGACTGCTCTTGTAACTTCTTACATAAATGCAAATACTGCCTATGCCGCCGGACTTGAATTAATTTTCAGAAATAATCTTACTTCGTGGTGGGAAATGAATTTGAACACCAATATTTATTACTCTAAAATTAATGGAAGTGATGTGGTGGCAGATCTGGAAAATGAAAGAACGAGTTCATTTACCAAACTGAATAATACGTTTAAAATAACTAAAACATTCAGTGTTCAATTGAGTGGCGACTACCAGTCGAAAAGCGCGTTACCGGTTTCTACAAGTAACAGTGGGGGTGGAAATAATCGTGGTGGCGGCTGGATGGGCAGATCACCATCAACCACACAGGGATATATTGACGCCACTTACAGTGTAGATATTGGTATTAGAAAAGAATTCAAGATCAAAAAGAACCAGGCTTCGCTTTCACTTAATATCAATGATATTTTTCGTACAAAAAAATACATTGTTCACTCCGAATCAACATTGTTTGTGCAGGATGAATGGAGAAGAAGAGATCCCCAGGTAGCACGTTTAAGCTTTAATTACCGCTTTGGCAAATTCGATACAAATCTTTTTAAAAGAAAAAACAACAGGACAGAATCTGAAGGAATGAGTGGCGGCATGGAAGGGCAGTAAAGAACTGCTTTCTGATATAATATTGTATCATTATTAATAGGTGTAGCCCCTCTCCTTTGAATTTGTGTGACTGCCCTGCACCATAGTGGTGCTCCAACGCTGACAGGCGTTGGATGAAGCTTTGGCGCGCACGCGGCCACTCTTTAAAAAGAGTAGGAACAACAAACCGTCTGCTACCCCTTTTTCAAAGGGGTAGCGTGAGGTAGTTCAGCCAAAATGAGTTATTGCCAAAACAGCAGCCGATTTTTTTGTGTGCCAGTTATACACTAAACTTGCACGCCAACGGGCCAATAATAAACCGTTTGTTATCATTTATGGCTAAGAATTTATTGATCGTAGAGTCTCCAGCGAAAGCCAAAACCATCGAAAAAATACTTGGAGAAGATTTCGAGGTGAAGAGTTGTTACGGGCATATCCGCGACCTCAAAAAGGAGGAAATGGGTATTGATATCAAAAACAATTACAAACCAACCTATATCATTCCTGAAGATAAAGAAAAGGTTGTCAAGGAATTAAAACAGATAGCTAAAAAATCTGGTGAAGTATGGCTCGCAACGGATGAGGATCGTGAAGGAGAAGCAATCAGCTGGCACCTTTGCGAAGTACTTGGCCTGGATCCTGAAAAAACAAAGCGTATAGTTTTCCATGAGATCACTAAGCCTGCTATCCGTTCGGCAGTAGATAAACCACGCACTGTGGATATGAACCTGGTAAATGCCCAGCAGGCGCGCAGGATACTCGATCGCATAGTGGGCTTCGAATTATCTCCTGTTCTATGGAGAAAGATGAGTGTTAAGAATAATCTCAGCGCCGGAAGGGTGCAGAGCGTTGCCGTAAGAATTATTGCAGAAAGAGAAAGAGAGATCAACGCCTTCACCCCCACCAGTACTTTCCGGATAGAAGCATTATTTTCCGCAAAAGACGTTTCAGGCAAATCAGTCATCTTTTCTGCCGAAGGCAAAAAATACCAGAACGCGGAAGGGGCAGAGAGTTTTCTTCAGTCGTGCCTTAATGCAGAATATACCGTTGCCGATATCCAGGTAAAGCCAGGTAAAAAAACACCTCCTGCTCCATTCACCACTTCAACACTACAGCAGGAAGCGAGTCGTAAACTTGGATATTCAGTGGCGCGAACAATGATCCTTGCCCAGAAATTATATGAAAGCGGTAAGATCACTTACATGCGTACCGACAGTGTAAACCTGAGCGATACTGCTATGGAAGATATTACCGGTAACATTAAGAGCCAGTACGGCGCGAAATATGTGCAGCCGCGTAAATTCAAGAATAAAAATGAATCTGCGCAGGAAGCGCATGAAGCTATTCGTCCGACTTACATGGAAACAACCAGTGTTGATGATTCTGATCTGAAAAGATTGTATGAACTGATCTGGAAAAGAACAATGGCCAGCCAGATGTCGGATGCGGAACTGGAAAGAACAACTGCTAAAATAAGTATCTCTACAAATAAAGAAGAACTAAGTGCACAGGGTGAGGTATTAAAATTCGACGGGTTCCTTAAGGTTTACATGGAAGATAAAGATGAAGAAGATATTAATGAAGATGAGCGCGAAGGTATGCTTCCCCCATTAACCGTTAACCAGAAATTGCCGTTAAAGGAAATGCGCGCAACGGAAAGATTCTCACGTCCTTTACCCAGGTACACAGAAGCATCACTGGTTAAAAAATTAGAAGAATTAGGAATAGGGCGACCATCCACTTATGCTCCCACTATTGCTACAATCTTAAAGAGAGGATATGTTGAAAAACGCGACAAAGAAGGTATAAAAAGAGCTTTCAGGATAATAAAACTGAAAGACAATAAAATAGAAAAACAAACCGACGAAGAAAATACGGGTGCAGAAAAATCAAAATTATTCCCGACCGATCTCGGGCTCGTTGTTACAGATTTCCTGAAACAATATTTTGATGATATCATGGATTATGATTTCACTGCACGTATTGAAATGGATTTTGATGAGGTGGCGGCAGGAAATCTGAAATGGAGCAAAATGATCGATGATTTTTACACTCCTTTTAAAAAGGATGTAGATCATACTATCGAAAATGCGGAAAGAGTTAAAGGTGAAAGAGAATTGGGAATTGATCCTGTATCAGCTAAAAAAGTGGTGGCAAGAATGGGTCGTTATGGGCTAATGGTTCAGATCGGTGATGTAAATGATGAAGAAAAGCCAAGATTTGCCAAACTGAAGAATACACAGAGTATTGAAACTATTTCTTATGATGAGGCAATGGAATTATTTAAACTGCCTCGTACACTTGGGCAGTTTGAAGACACGGATGTTGCAGTAAATATTGGTCGTTTTGGTCCGTATATCGCACATGATAAAAAATTCTATTCACTCAGTAAAGATTACGACCCATATACTATTACCCTTGAGGAGGCTGCACCTATAATTGTAGAAAAAAGGACCGCCAAAGAAGAGCGTACTATTAAAATATTTGAGAAAGAAAAGATACAGGTATTGCGTGGACCTTACGGCCCTTATATTAAACAGGGTTTAAGAAATTTCAAGATCCCGAAAGAACAGCAGGATAAAGCAGCAGAACTGGAACTGGAAGAAGTAAAAAAATTAATAGAAGAAGGGAAGGCCAACCCGCCAAAAAAATCTTTTAAAAAGAAGAAAACCTAATCAGATAATTATTGGTATCGCTTCAATTTACTTTAACAAGGGACGAATATTTCCAGTTCAATTATTATACAGCCTGGGCAGCTCCTTCGCGCAGGAAATACCGGATAAGATACTTTTTACGGGTATTGTTATTATATGGCGCCGTAGCTTTGTTATATATTCTTGTCAGCAGAACGCATTTAATATGGATAGATATCGGTGTATTCACTATTACCGGCGCCTTGTACCTGTTTTTTATTCCTTTCTTTATTAAAAAGTCGGTACACCGCAGAGTAAATGATATCCTTTCCAGGAAAGAAAATCAACATGTGCTGGATGAGGCCGAGGTGGTCATAACCGATACCGGTATTACTGATAAGGACACCCTGTCGGAAAGCCGTTATACCTGGGATGCTATCGTGAGGTTCGCTGAAACTCCTGATAGTTATTATTTATATACCAATTCTTACTACGCAATTGTTATACCTAAACGTGTGGTTAAAACCGAAGCTGTTAATGCAGAATTAAAAAGGTTGTTTAATAAACACCTTCCGCTGGAGGCGTGATTTTGAGAAATAAACATTTCCGGGGATATTGTGGAAAACATTATTACTTCAGTTAATAAAGTTCATCGATATTGATAGAAATATCCAACCTATTTGCCATGGAGGAAAACCGCGAAATATCTGCACTGTTCCACCTGATCGATGATCCTGATGAGGAAGTCTTTGGCGCCGTATCGAACAGAATAGTAGACTTTGGAAAAGGCATCATTCCTAACCTGGAAAATCTATGGGAGAATACAATCAGTGAAGAAGTACAGGTAAGAATAGAATTGCTGATCCACCGGCTCCATTATCGCGACCTTAGCGATGAAATTACTCAATGGAGCAAGAACATCCATCATGATCTTTTAACAGGCGCATTGCTGGTTGCACGTTTCCAGTATCCTGATATGGCGACCACCCAGGTGTACCAGGACGTTGAAAAACTGCGCCGTAATATATGGCTCGAATTAAATACTTACCTGACACCTCTCGAGCAGGTGAACGTATTGACCAGCATTCTTTACAATTATTTCAATATTAAAGGAACGGAAGTTGCCTATCAACAACCTGAAGAATTCCTGATCAATAAACAATTGGAAACCAAACGGGGCAATTCAATCGCTAATGGTATTTTATATCTTGTATTAAGTGAGTTACTGGATATTCCGGTGCGCGCCATTAATATACCTAAACAATTTGTATTAAGTTATTTCCGTCCTGATTATGATTTTTCAAGACATACAGAAAACTTCATGTATCGTTCTGAATTTTTTATTGATCCAACCAGCGGACAGGTATTTACTCATAAAGATGTAGAGACTTATTTCAAAAGAATTAATGTACCACCGGTTACTTCTTATTTCAAACCGATGAGTAATAAAAGAATCATCCAGGTTCTGCTCGAAGAATTCAGCAAATGTTTCGGTGAAGAAAAAGACCAGTATAAGAAGACCGAACTTCTTACACTGGCCTCGTTACTTGATGAATAACCTACTACTCCTGGCGTGCCGCAGGATTATTTCTGCATCACAGTGCCAGGCGCTGCCTGGCAGGTATTTATAATGTCAAATCCCAGCCTGCGCTATATTCTCTTTTCACAAATTGGTTGGCATAATCGAAATTGGTCACTTTCAGATTTTTTGCATCATACAGCAACTTCTTTCTTCCTGGATATCTTTCGGCATCGGTTTTTCCACTATCATTTTTATACTGATAAGCGCGTAAAGCAAGATTACTGATCAGTAAACTTTCTGTAAACGGACCAGCATATTCAAATGGTGAACTTGTTTTGCCTTTTCCATAACCTGCAATACATGCATTTACCCATTGTAACCAGTGACCTTGCTGGCCATTGGGAACACGTTGAATAGTTTGTGCAACGCCGGTAACCTCGCTTTGTTCTGTTCTTGATAATGGAATAAATCTTGGATTTGCGCCATAGCAATCGCACATTAATTTTCCTTTAGTACCAATGAAAATCACTCCCCCATCATCATTACCCATTACTTCATCGGCACCTAATTCGGCCGGCCTTTGAGGCAGCAATCCACCATCATACCAGTTTACTCTAATATCCCCCTTGCCATCTTTTCTTGGATAAACAAGATGAATGATTGAAGCAGCCGGTGCGCTGTCGGATGTATTAACAGCTTTAAATATTCCTCCCCATGTTGTTGTGGCGCTGCACTCTACAGAGGTGGGATAATCTATTGGTAATATCCTGTAAATAGGATCCATAATATGGCAGGCCATATCACCTAATGCACCGGTTCCAAAATTCCACCAGCCGCGCCAGTTAAATGGTAAATAATTAGGATTATAATCAATTGGCTTAGCAGTACCGAGCCATAATTTCCAGTCAAGTTCTTTTGGAATTTCAAATTGTCCTTTAGGCGTTTCAATTCCCTGCGGCCAAACCGGCCTGTTGGTCCATGATTCAACAGTATGAACTTCACCAATTAACCCTGCATCGTACCATTCCTTCATTCTTCTTACTCCGTCTCCCGATCCGCCCTGGTTACCCATCTGGGTAATAACCTTATATTTTTTAGCAGCCTCAGTCAGTACACGCGCTTCATAAATATCGTGCACCAATGGTTTTTGCGTGTACACGTGCTTACCCATTTTCATAGCGGCGAGTGTTGCCACTGCATGCGTATGATCGGGGGTAGAGATAGTACAGGCATCGATATTTTTGCGTTCTTTCTGCAGCATCTCCCTGAAGTCTTTATAATATTTCGCCTTCGGAAATTTTTCTCTTGCTTTTACCGACTGGCGATCATCAACATCAACGAGTGCCACAATATTTACATTTGGGCTTGATGCTACTGTACTTACATCACTAAACCCCATGCCACCCACTCCAATACTGGCAATATTTAATTTATCACTTGGTGCAACAAATCCCCGTCCTAATACATGGCGGGGAACGATCATAAATCCTGCTGCTGTAACAGCTGTGTTTTTAATAAAATTCCTGCGTGAAGCATTTTTTTTTCTCATTTCAAATTTTATTTAGAAAGATATCCTTCAATTTTCCCGAGACTCGGAAAATATACATTGAAATTGATTAATTAAACTAGTGAGGCATCCATAGTAATTGTTGCATTTAGCACTTTACTTACGGGGCAATTTTCTTTTGCATCTTTTGCTGCTTCATCAAATTTTTCTGGCGAAATACCTGGTACTTTTGCCTTTACAGTTAAATGCGAAGAAGTAATTACACCATCTGCCAGTTCAACAACAGAACTGGTTTCGATAGACTCAGGTTCAAAACCTGCAGCGCCCAATACAAAACTTAATTTCATTGAAAAACATCCTGCGTGTGCAGCAGCAATTAATTCTTCAGGATTAGTTCCGACTCCCTCTTCAAATCTTGATTTATAAGAATACTGTGTTTTATTAAGCGTGGTACTCTGAGCGCTGAGACTTCCCTTACCATCTTTACCCGAGCCGTTCCAAACGGCAGTTGCTGTACGTTTCATCCCGTTATTTTTTGTTTTTTTAACAGTCGGATGGAACGCCTCAACACCCTCCCGTTTTGAAAAATTTTATACAGGCGTTTCATTATGTAGATTTTTATGTGATCAAATATAACTCATAACTTTATAAAATGGGGTTCAGGGCATTAAGAATAACAGAAACACAACCGGGAAAATTCGAAAGAACAATTACGGAAATGCAGCTGGATGATCTTCCCCCGGGCGAATTACTGGTAAAAGTTGAATACTCATCTCTTAACTACAAAGATGCCATGTCGGCCACCGGCAACAAAGGTATCACAAAAAAATACCCGCATACGCCTGGCATCGATGCAGTGGGCATGGTCGAATTAAGCAGAACGGAAGGTTTTGTAGTTAATGAGCAGGTTGTTGTAACCGGCCACGACATGGGAATGAATACTGATGGCGGTTACGCTGAATATATCAGGATACCCGCGGCCTGGGCCGTTAAAAAGCCTGTTGAATTTTCTTCATTTGAAACAATGGCTTTAGGAACAGCAGCCATAACAGCCGCTTCTGCATTGTATAAAATGGAACTGATGCAACAAACGCCCGCTTTGGGGCCAATAGTAGTTACCGGCTCAACAGGAGGCGTGGGAAGCATGGCGGTGGCCATTCTTGCCAAAGCAGGCTACGAAGTAATTGCTGTTACAGGCAAATCAACTGCAAAAGAATACCTCGAACATTTGGGTGCATCAAGAATCGAAACAAGGGAATTTGCAGATGATCGTTCAGGCAAGGCATTAATAAAGCCAAAATGGGCAGGAGCAATTGATACCGTGGGAGGAAATATGCTGCATACGCTGTTAAAAGGTTGTTCACTTAATGGAAATGTTGTAAGTACCGGGCTCGTGTCTTCACCAAAACTCGATGCTACTGTTTATCCTTTTATATTAAACGGCGTTAATTTATTAGGTGTAGGTACTGCAGAAACACCCCGGGAAACAAAAATTCTTTTGTGGGAAAAACTGGTCAACGAATGGAATATAAAAGACAAATTAAATGCTATCGCGAAAGAGGTTTCGCTGGAAGAATTAAATAACATCTATATAGATGCTATTCTTGAGAGTCGGTTAATGGGAAGAATTGTCGTTAAAATTTAAATTCAAACGGTAATAAATAAGAAGCATCAGGAACGATTATAACTTTTCCTTCTTTTCCACCCATAATTAAACGGATAGGTTTACCGGTTCGGTTTTTAAATTCCTGCATCGACTGGCGGCAGATCCCACATGGTGCTATCGGGTGATCAGCCGCGTGATTTTCGTACGAATAACTGATCGCCATTGTATCAATTGCCATTCCCGGAAATTCCGACGCAGAAGCAGCAAGCACCACTCCTTCTGCACATAATCCTGCGGGGAAAGATGAATTTTCCTGGTTGCCGCCTGTTATAATTTTTCCATTAATTAATTTTGCTGCGGCACCCACTTTAAATAATGAATATGGAGCGTAAGATTTTTTTGTTGCATTCTGTGCTGCTATTAATAAACTCCTGTCTTCCTCATTTAATTCAGATGAAGAACTAAATACTTCATAAGAGAACTGGAATAATTTTTTCTCCACTATCTTATTTTTTTGAATAGACGGTTCCATCTTATCCCCTGGTCGTAGCTCATCCAGATCATCCAGGCCGAACCCACCACATGATCTTCAGGAACAAACCCCCAGTAACGGCTATCCTGTGAGCGGTGCCTGTTATCTCCCATCATCCAGTAATAATCCATTTTAAAAGTATAGCTGGTCGCTTCTTCTCCATTGATGAATATTTTACCATCGCGTTCTTCCCAGCTATTATTTTCATATACAAATATTGCGCGTTTATACATCGCAATATTTTGCGGGGTCAGTTGAATGGTGGCTCCTTTTTTAGGAACCCATACGGGTCCGAAATTATCTACTGTCCAATGGAATTGATTATCAAATGGCCATACCGGGCCATAATTTTCAGCTCCAATATTTTTAGTTACTGATTCAACTCCGGGGATCTTTTTCATTTTCTCCGCTTCTTCTTCCGTCAAATTAATTTTATAAGCATTACTTCCTGCTAGATCGAAATCAGGAGACTGTTCGTCGTTGTTTAAGTTGATCCCTGCTTCACGCAGTTCATCTTCTCCGATGATCCTGTTGGTCTTAACAAAATAATCTGTTGCAGAATGAGGAGGAACAATTGCTTTCTGACCATTAATATATAATATCCCGTCTCTTAGCTGCAGAGTATCGCCTGAAACAGCCACACAACGTTTAATATAATTTTCTCTTTTATCAACGGGCCGCGTTTGTATAGTAAATTGGTCCCAAACATTTTGCCGGGCCTGCTCCTTATTACCGGTCATCATTTCTTCTCTTCTTAAAATATCATAATAAGGATCCTGCGAGTCTCTCTCTTTTGTAAGTGTATCGCCGGCAGGGAAATTAAATACCACCACATCATTCCTTTTTACAGGTTCTGCGAACCATCTTGTGTAAGGAATATATATTGACTCACTATATGATTTTGTATTTAATCCCGGAACGGTGTGATGCACAAACGGAACAGCAAGTGGTGTATTCGGAATTCTTGGACCATATGTGAGTTTGCTTACAAAAAGAAAATCATTAACGAGTAATGTTTTTTCCATGGAGCCTGTGGGAATGGTATATGCTTCAAATATAAATGTGCGAATTAATGTTGCGGCAACAATAGCAAATATGGCAGCATCTATCCATTCGCGGGTGGCTGATTTTTTATGTTTTTTTACTATTTCCGGACCAATGTATTTTTCATCTTTACTATATCCTAAATAAGGGAAATAGATAAAAGGTACAAATATGGCCATGGCGTGCTGCAACAGGCTGAATTTCCCGAACAACTTAACCGATTCAATAAGCAGCCAAATAGTAATGAACCAACCGGCAATTGGAACAAACTGCCAGAAGAACCAGTGCTTCCTGATCTTTGCGAGTTTAATTATTTCCCAAATATTAAGGAATGGAACCCAACCCTTCCACGCAGGCACGCCGGCTTTTTCAAACATTTTCGCCAGGCCGGGAGCGGGAAGAACAACAAGTGAGAGGGAGATCAGGATTAAAACGAAAATATCGTGAGCGGTCATTATGGGCTTTTTAAGATTAGAGTAAAAATAGTACAATCATTCGCTAATAATATTAAAATATGGGATGAAAGGAAATCCTGTATTTGCCTTACGGCTGTACTTTACCCGGCATCACATATGCATTTACGTCCTCAATTGTAATAGACTTACCGGAAAGTATGATCAGTCTCTCCACAACATTCCTTAACTCACGAATATTGCCGGTCCAGTTATGCTGTTTAAGTTCTTCAACCGCTTCGTTATCAATTGTTTTTTTTGCAATACCGTAATCCGCACACACGTCAGTTAAAAATTTATCCACCAGTAATGGAATATCATCACGCCTATCATTAAGCGAAGGCACATGAATAATAATCACACTTAACCGGTGATATAAATCGAGCCTGAAATTTTTAACCTCTATTTCTTTTAACAGATTCTTATTTGTTGCCGCAATAACCCTGACATCCACATTAATATCTTTATCCCCACCTACTCTTGTGATTCTTCCCTCCTGTAAAGCGCGTAACACCTTAGCCTGTGCATTGAGGCTCATATCTCCTATCTCATCAAGGAACAATGTTCCCCCGTGCGCCTGTTCAAATTTGCCGATACGTTGTTTAACTGCAGAAGTGAATGATCCTTTTTCGTGGCCAAACAACTCACTTTCAATTAATTCACTGGGAATTGCGGCACAATTCACTTCTATCAATGGTGAGGCGGCACGGTTGCTTTTTTCATGCATCCATTTGGCAACCAACTCTTTACCTACACCGTTTTCTCCTGTTATTAATATCCTCGCTTCTGTAGGGGCTACTTTGTCGATCGTTTCACGTATCTTAATAATGCCCCTGGATTCTCCAATCATTTCATCAACCCTGCTCACTTTTCTTTTTAAGACTTTAGTCTCTTCAACAAGGTTTGTTTTATCCATTGCATTACGAATGGTGATAAGGAGCCTGTTTAGATCCGGCGGTTTGGCTATATAATCGTAGGCGCCTTTTTTAACGGCCTCTACGGCTGTTTCTATGGTACCATGGCCTGAGATCATAATTACCGGTACATCCGGGTTAATATCTCTTACCCTGTCCAGGAATTCAATACCATCTATTTTAGGCATTTTAATATCACAAAGCACTACATCGAACGCTCTCTCTTTAAATTTTCTCAGCCCCTCTTCCCCGTCGCCGGCCTCCTCAATTTTGTACCCTTCGTAAGAAAGTATTTCGGTAAGGGTTTTGCGGATGGCCTTTTCATCATCAATAATCAATATGTTAGACATTGCTTTTTAAGTGTTTGTGGGTGCAAAAATACAGTAATGGGGAAATTACGGCAGAAAAACAGCAAAATGCCACGTTAAAACACCTTGCAGGGTTAAAATGTGTGCTGTATTTTGTGTTGAAATCAATCCATTATTTAAGAAAAGCTATTGATCAATGAACAACAACCTGCATGTAAAAGAATTTTCAGTTGGAACAACTGTTATGAAACTGGCTTTAGTAAGTGGCGCCCTGTTAAGCTGTATGTACGGGGTGTTGTGGATTTTCGCCAGCGCTTTTAAAGTTTTAGGGTAAGAAGAACGGAACCGGAAGGAAACTTCCGGTTTTTTTTGAATATCTTAAAATAGGGTCCCTGCGCTCAACTTCTCAAAACTACGGTGTTCCTACAAGTTATAAAATGATGCTTGGAGGATGATATCCCTATAAGAGCAGGTTTTGAGAATAGGCGGACGGAAGCAAGAAGCCAAAGTTCTTAGACAACAATTTCAATCTCAATCATCAGGTTCAGACGGCTCAACGACGGCTCAACGACGGTCCAACGACGGTCCAACGACGGCATTTTAGCCTGAAACGACGACCGGCAATTTCCCTTATTTCTTAAGATACATTACTTCTTTTACAAGTTTCACGGTTCTGGGAACGTCTGGAAGCGCAAGAGCTACCAGGTTTGGTGCATAATGCAAAGGCGCATCTGCAGCAGTTATGCGAAGAATGGGTGCATCCAGGTAGTCAAATGCTTCTTTCTGGATCCTGTAAGCAATCTCAGAAGAAATACTGCACATCGGCCATTGCTCTTCAACTATTACCAGCCGGTTTGTTTTCTTTACACTTTCAACGATTGTTTTCCAGTCAAGCGGGCGAACAGTCCTTAAATCGATCACTTCGGCGCTGATACCTTCTTTTTCCAGCTCCGCAGCAGCGCCAAGGGCTACTTTCATCATTTTATTGTAAGAAACAATAGTCACGTCCTCACCTGGCCTCTTAATATCAGCTTTTCCTATCTCGATTATATATTCTTCCTGGGGTACTTCACCTTTTTCGCCATACATCACCTCACTCTCCATGAACATTACAGGATCATTATCCCTGATGGCTGCTTTCAACAAACCTTTTGCGTCGTAAGGATTAGAGGGTGAAATCACTTTAATACCTGGAATATTGGCAAAATAACTTTCAAAAGCCGTAGAGTGCTGAGCGCCTAACTGGCCGGCAGAACCATTTGGTCCGCGAAAAACGATGGGGCAGCCAAGTTGTCCCCCACTCATGGCCAGCATTTTTGATGCAGTGTTCAGGATCTGGTCCAGTGCGAGTACGGCAAAGTTCCACGTCATATACTCAACTATTGGCCGTAAGCCATTCTGTGCAGCCCCTACAGCCACTGCCGTAAAGCCTAACTCAGAAATAGGAGTATCTATCACTCTTTTCGGGCCGAACTCATCCAGCATACCCTGGCTCACCTTGTAAGCGCCATTATATTCTGCCACTTCTTCGCCCATCAGGAAAACCTTCTCATCTCTTCTCATTTCTTCGTTCATTGCTTCTCTAAGTGCTTCCCTGTATGCTATTACTCTTGCCATTATTTGTATTATTAAATCCGGGCGAAATTATCAAAATTTTACCCTCTTCATCAAACTTTTTTAAGGCAGCTGCCGGTTATTAAAACACTATGAAAAAACAGTTAAGCTCTCTCAACGATAATTGCGGAAGCGCCGCCGCCGCCATTGCAGATCCCTGCCATTCCATAACGACCCTTCATCTGCTGCAGAACCGAAGTAAGTGTTATTGTTATTCTTGCCCCGCTACATCCAATAGGATGGCCCAGGGAAACAGCTCCTCCCCATATATTTACTTTATCAAGCGGGATTCCCATTTCTTTGGCATTCACCATGGGTACGCAGCTAAAGGCTTCATTGATCTCTACGTAATCAATATCCCCTACTGTTAACCCGGCCTTTGTTAATGCATTTGTCATGGCTTTAATGGGTGTTGTCGTGAACCATTCAGGGGCCTGACTCGCATCGGCAAATGCAACTATTTTAGCAATTGGGGTAAGTCCGAGTTCTTTCATCTTTTTTTCGCTTATCAAAACAACAGCGGCAGCGCCATCATTTATTTTTGATGCATTAGCTGCAGTGATAGCGCCATCTTTAATAAATGCAGACCTCAGGGTGGTCATTTTTTCAAAGTTCACCTTCCTGAATTCTTCATCTTCATTAATTAACCGGGGAGATTTTCCTTCGATCTGAACAGGAACCAGTTCATTATCAAAATATCCCTGTTCGTATGCTTTTTGTGTTCTTAAATAAGATTCTTTCGCAAAATTATCCTGGTCCTGTCGGCTGATGTGGTATTCGGCGCTACATAATTCACCGGCTTCACCCATGTGATAGTTTTTATAGGGATCCCATAATCCATCTTTAATAATTCCGTCTGTAATTTGCCCATGGCCCAAACGATAACCATTACGAGCTTTATCTATATAATAAGGAATATTGCTCATGCTCTCCATTCCTCCGGCCACAACAATATCATTGTCGCCATTGATAATACTTTGTGCACCAAGCATAATGGCTTTCATTCCGCTGGCGCAGACTTTATTTACGGTGGTACATGGAATGGAAGTAGGTAACCCGGCGAAGATGCTTGCCTGCTGGGCGGGGGCCTGCCCGATATTGGCGCTCACTACGTTACCCATGAACAATTCATTGACCTGTTCTGGTTTAACCCCGCTTCTTTCGAGAGCGGCTTTAATAGCAAATGCGCCGAGTTGTGGAGCTGTAAAAGAGGCAAGCGATCCGTTCAAACTTCCGATAGGGGTTCTTGCCCTACCTGCGATATATACGGTATTCATGGCGCAAAGATAGGAAGACTAAATAACAGGGACCATTGAACGCCACGAAGTTCAGGTCCTAAAAAATGACGGGAGAAAGATTGGAGCGTCTAGTTTTTCAACGGCTTCTGGTAGAACTTTTCTTTGGAAAGAATGTATGAGTTGGAAACGGTATTAAAAAATGAGTTGAATACCAGGTTATCATACTGCTCCTGGTAATGGGCTTCTGCATCCTCAGTTACAGTAAATGAAGTTTTCCAGTTCGATATCTTTCGGAACGCCTTACGGCTGTTATGCCTGATACGGCTGTCGTTTATAAAGAACTCTCCGGTGATTGCTTTACGTTTATCGGGAAATAATAGGGCCATAGTCTGGGATTTTCCAATTTTTTTAGTTGAGAGGAGAAAAGTAATATCCCTCCTCACTGAGAATAAAACTGTTTGGAACAAAACTGCAGAAAGATTTATTGATCAGTTCCTGTGCTTCTTCACGGTAACGCTCACCGATGGTCGGCGTTCGAAGAGCAAACTTCCAGCTCTGTATCTTTAGAAATGCCAGGTGACTGGCCTGTTTGATATGGCTGTCGCTGATGTGAAATTTTGCAGCAAGATAATCCTGCTCGTTTTCCAGGTGATAGTTGTTCATAGGGTTGAACTTTAGGGATTTAACTTAAAACGGGTACTTCGATTCAAAAATTGTGTTACCCAGCCCTTATCATCGAATTTGACTTGTACCGGTTGAGGAAAACCCTTCGAACCCCGGCCATATACCCGTTATGCCCTGATTTTCTTATGCTTCGGTAAGCAGAAATACTTAGTGGAGGCTATTTTATTTTGCATCTACCTGAAAAGAATCTTTTTTTGATACTCATTTGGGTTGTTGTTATGCAAAAACAGGAAAAAAAGAGCACTCATATACTTTTTTCAGACGATGATACGGATGATGCGCTGCTTTTCACGCAGGCGGCAGATCTTCTTACCTCACCGATCCTCCTCTCTTTTGCCGAAAATGGCGAACAGCTAATGCGGTACCTGGAAAAAGAAGTGCTTCCCGACATGATCTTCCTCGACCTGAACATGCCCGTTAAAAATGGTATCGAATGCTTAAAAGAAATACGCAGTGATAAAAAACTCGACTGGCTGCCAATAATTGTTTATACAACTTCGGATAGCCCGGGGGATATTGAAGCCTGTTTTGAACTGCGTGCAAACCTGTATGTTGTTAAGCCCACTTCTTTCGAGAATATCATTAAAACACTGAAGAAGATTCTTGTTATCGACTTCAAAAAACAGCGCCCTCATTCAAAAAAAAATTTTTTATTGGAAAATGCCTGAGAGTTTGTAATTAGCAGACCATGGACGTAAAAATGGAAGAAAGCTGGAAGCACGTTTTAAAAAACGAGTTCAGTAAATCATATTTCCTGGAAGCCGTTACATTCATTAAAACTGAAAAAGCGCTTAATAAAAAGATCTTTCCCCCGGGGCAATTTATTTTTAACGCTTTTAACCACACTCCTTTTGATAACGTAAAAGTGGTCATTCTTGGACAGGACCCCTATCACGGCCAGGGCCAGGCACATGGATTGAGTTTTTCAGTTCCCGATGGTGTGCGTATTCCCCCCTCTTTAATAAATATTTTTAAAGAATTACATGATGATACAGGGATGCCGATTCCTAAAAGCGGTAACCTTACACGCTGGGCCGACCAGGGGGTATTATTATTAAATGCCAGTTTAACAGTTAGAGCAAATGAGCCCCTGAGCCATGCAAAAATAGGATGGACGCAATTCACTGACTCAGTGATAAATATTATTTCGACTAAAAAAGAACATGTGGTGTTTTTACTGTGGGGGAAATATGCACAGGAAAAACAGGCACTGATCGACGAAACAAAACATCTTGTATTAAGAGCCGCACATCCCTCACCCTATTCTGCCAATAATGGATTTTTGGGTTGCAAACACTTTTCCAAAGCCAACAGGTATTTAATGGAGAATGGTATTGACCCGGTAGATTGGGCACTATAATTATGAAATGAACGGCAGCGCCACTGGCGACACCTATCCGTCCATTAAAAAATCAAAAATAACCGGATGAACATCATCAAAGAAATCTTCGGAAGAATATGGGCATTGTGGGCAGCCGTATTGTTTATTGTTACAATGCTTATTTTTCTTGTTCCTTTTTTCCTGTTCTGCTATTTCAAAAAAGATCCGTTAAAAACAATCCGATTTATTTCTTTTTCGAGAATATGGATGGATATTTTTCTTTTTTTAATTGGCAGCCCAATGAGAGTGAAGGGCCGTGAGAATTTTATTAAGGGAGAAAACTACATAGTGATCTGCAATCATAACTCATTTATGGATGTCCCTGTTTCCTCCCCTGCTATTCCCGGTGGAAATAAAACGATTGCTAAAATAGAAATGTCGAAGATTCCTTTATTTGGATTATTATATAAAACCGGAAGTGTGCTGGTAGATAGAAAAAGCGACCACAGCCGGAAAGAAAGCTATAATAAAATGAAGGAAGTACTATCGATGGGGTTGCACATGTGTATTTACCCCGAAGGAACAAGGAACAAATCAGCTCAACCGCTTAAGCCATTTCATAGTGGTGCATTTCGTTTATCCGCTGATACCGACAAAGAAATTATTCCTGCCCTGATATTTAATTCACGTAAAGTTTTACCGGCAAATAAAATATTTTATGCCATACCGCATAAACTGGAGATACATTTTTTACCTGGAGTGAAAATGAACAGTAATGAAACTACTGAGCAATTTAAAGAAAGGGTGTACGGAATAATGCACGATTATTATACAACACACTTATCTTAACGTAAAGCGTACGCTCAATGCAAATGCATCGGGAACAAAATTGATAGCAGGAGTGATATCGAGTTCAGGCTTCCAGTCTAATGATAAGTTAATGGGAACATCGGCGAATTTGTAATCAAGGCCGAGCATACCGGTAGGACCGAAATAGGTATTTTTATTTTCAAACCCCAAATAGGCGCCAGCGCCATATACCCATCTTAATCCCTCAATTTGCAAAGGATTGTGAATTTCCAATAAAGCCCCCATACCAAAACGTGAACCGAAAGAAACAATTCCTTCAACCGCGCTTCTGTCAGTAACAAAGTACTTACCCGTTACCGCATTGTTAAGAGTGGGAATAGAATTGCTTAAGCGAACACCCAGCCCGAGGCGATAATCCTGCGCAGATAATTTATTAAAAGAAATCAAAGCAATAAAAAATACGATTGCAGCCCTAACCATATAATCATTTATGTGTGTAACGAATTATTGTACTAATAAGATACTGTATGTTAATTACCAAAACTCATTATGCTAATTAACCGCAACTCCCTATGTTAATTGCCAAACAGTTCAAACTTTGACTTGGGTCTTTTTTCGTCCAGCCATTTAAAACTTCTTAGCCGCCTGTCCTCATCTGTTGCTTTACTTAACGGCAGCATTGTACCTGTAACATCACTGATGAATACAACCTTATTCAGCTCCTTATCTTTAAACCGCATGTCAATAATGGCAGAATTGGCTTTATTAATTCCTACCAGTTTATCTTCGCTATCCTTTGCATAATAAATGCTTTCGGCATTTCCTTTGGCACGAACATTATCTATTTCGCCATCTTTAAAATAACCAAATATCCTTGTACCTTTTATCTGGTTATACATGTCCTTGCCGGTTTTATTGACCATTAATCCATTCTCAAAAACATAGAGTTCATCAGGTTTTTTGTTTTTGGTGTACATATAAATGGTATCACCGGTCACCTGGCTTTCGCCCGACCATACGATGGGGTCGCGG
This sequence comes from uncultured Chitinophagaceae bacterium, assembly GCA_964387165.1. Lineage (GTDB taxonomy): Bacteria > Bacteroidota > Bacteroidia > Chitinophagales > Chitinophagaceae > Flavitalea. The sequence continues at coordinate 19,993 of CAYLVR010000002.1, forward strand.
AACAAACGGAATATGGAATCTTCTCCCGAATAAAATAAACTATCGCACACCGCCTGCAATGAATCTGCAAATATACGTACATGATTATAAGCTCTGAAAAAGCGAACGGTATCGGCCCTAATGGAATCAATCACTGCAGCCGAAGAATCTCTCGGCAACTCACTTAATTTTCCTGAATACAATGTATCGGCGGTAATAAATGTGCTGTCGTTTTCCTGTTTGATGATCATTAATGGTTTCTTCGTGGCCACCATTGTTCCCGAATTCTTATTGACCACGATTGAATTAGCCAACAGCGATAATCCCTGGGCGGTATCTTTAAACACGGCATTGCCTGTTAATATACTGATACCGGTATTATCATCTGTATCGATATTATCAGCGATGGTAGTAGTGGGACCATCTTTAATTATGGGTCGTGCGCCAAATGACGCATTCTTGTTTTTCAGGTCATAAAATCCTTCGCTGGTAAGAATGGTTCTTTTGGCGCTGTCTTCTATATATGTTTTAGTAATAAAGGTTGCGAGTTCTGTTTCGGTATTATATAATAATGAATCAGATTTTAACATGTATTTCGGATCAACAAGATGTACATTGTCCTTGAAATAAACATCTTTTAAATCGGCATAATAGGTGCCTTCGGTACTGGTAAGTGTGGAAGTGCCGTTAATCACTTTGCCTCCATTACGGTAAATTCCTATTTTTTCATTCAGGTCATACTCAAGTTCTTCAGTAAACAAATTGCTCTTACCGTCGGTTAGCCTCACTTTTTTCTTAAGCGTTGCAATTTTCGTGTCTGTATGGTATAATAAATAATCGGAGTAGGTATTTATACTGTCATTATCATTAATATGTACATTTTTAAATGCTTCGACAATTTTGGCGTGGCGATTATAAACTACACTATCTCCGAAAAATGTTGTGTTTTCCTGTTTTAGTGCAACATTGCCCACCATTAATAGCAGTTCGGTAAGTGAATCTATTTTCTTGAATGCATAACGGTCGGCCCTGAGGATCTGTACGATTTTCAAAGTATCTGCTTTGGGTATGGTGTCCGACTTCACTTTTTGGCCGTCAAAGCTTTGCGAAGGTGGCAAAGTTTGGTCCGACGCTATACGGCTGTCGTCGGGCGATGTCCTCCCCTGTGCATAAACGCCTGTAATAAATAAAAGAAAAGCAGTGATGACTGTTAAAGATTTCATCTTATTATTTCGGGGTCGAATCGTAGATGATGGGTTGCAGGATGGGACCCGATTTATTCTTTTTTCCAAATACTGAAACATTCACATATCTCTTTGGATTAACACGAACATCATCGAGCAATGTAGTTAAACTGCGGTTGGTCATCCTGATCTCGTCATACAATTGGCGATCATTTAACAGCAAACCGAGTGAGCCGTTTTTAGTAGTCAGCAATTGCTGTAATTTGTTAACTGTTGTATTTACCGATTCCATTGTTTGTGCGATATCTGCATGTGCCAGGTTATCAGATGTTTTAGCAAGGTTGCTGATGGTAGTATCGAACTTGCCGCTGTTTTTAGCGAAAGTGCCGGTAATTGCTTCTACATTATTAATTGTTTTACCTACCACTGCGCTTTGGGCGGCTATCAGCTTTTCAAGTTCACGCGTAGTATTAGCGAGTGATGCGATGGTACCCTGGAGGTTGCCCTGTGTTTTGGTATCAAGAGTTGAGCTGAGCTGTTTGATTAATATATCGAGAGAATTAAGTGTTTCGTTTATATTAGTAAGTGCAGGATTCAGGCTATTGGTGACCTGGGTCATGATGCCGAGTTTTTCGGTAGACTGCAAAGTATCTCCTTTTTTAACATAATCAGATGCACTGCCCATTCTGATTTCCAGTGATGAACTTCCCAGCAGGTCACTATTAATTACGGCAAGGGAATTTTTAGGGATATTGATATTCTTTGTAAGCGTAATACCCACAATGATGCCTGAAAGATTATTATCTGTTTCATGCATTTCAGCTATTTTACCAACCTGCAGGCCTTTAATAATTACCGCATTTGATACCTGCAGGCCTTTAATATCCGGGAATATGCTGAATATTTTTTCATTACGTTCAGTCAGGTTCCTGCCTTTCAGAAAGTTAAAACCGAGTATAAGAACCGTAATCGCGATAGCCGTGAGCGCACCTACTTTCGTTTCATTCGAAATCTTCATGAAAAGGATTTTACTGATAAAAATACTACTTTCCTTCTGTAGCCAGTTTATACTTTTTGATTGCAGTAAGGATGTTCTCTGCTATTTCATTCTGCCCTTCTTCGCTGTTAAGATATTTTTCATCGGGTTTATAAGTAATAAAGCCGGTTTCTACGAGAATACTTGGCATTGAAGTAGCCTGGAGTACCCAGATACCCTTCTCATTTCTTTGTTTTACGCCTCTGCTGAAACGTCCCTGCCCGATAAATGATTCTTCTACAAATGAGGCAAGCATATAACTTTTATCGAAGAAACGTTTTGTCCACAACAATGCTTTTGCCTTAAATTCAGGATCATTGATATCAGGGATATATTCTGCTGTGGAATCATAAATCTGTTCTCCTACTACATCGGCACCAACAAAAGACTCTTTTTCATCCGACCTGTCGGCAGCCCAGATAAATGTTTCTGTTCCATGCGATGGGTTAGGTGTATAATAGGTTGTATATTTTGCTACTTTGCGTGTATGTTTTTTGCGGTTACTGCCTTTACCGGTATAATAAGTCTGCGTTCTGTAGCCCGCAAATTTATTATGCTTGACAGGAGGAGCCGCGTTTACATGGATGGAAATAAAAAGATCGCCTTTATTGGCATTTGCAAAATCGGCACGTGCTTTCAGTTCAGGATACGTATCGGTTTTTCTTGTATATAATATCTTTTTATCTGGAAATTCTTCTTCCAGCTTTTTGCCCAGTTTTAGTACAATATCGAGACAGATATCTTTTTCAAAAGAATAGGCACCACGTGCGCCATTGTCTTTACCACCATGTCCCGCATCGAGAATGATCGTTCTAAGCGGAGCTTTTGTTTGAGCCTTTGATGTAAAAGCTGTAAATACCGAAACAGCTAAAATGCAATAAAAAAGAGTTGCCGGAAGTTTTTTCACCATAGTATTGTAATCGTTTTCGCAAGAGCAAGATTCACATAATCTTAATCCATTAATGTTTACTTTTGCCCCCTTAGCTACTTATGAGTAACGGACGCAAAAATAGTTTAAAATACAGTTATCCGTGGATTTTATGTGCGTTGCTCATAGTTATAACGTCATTCACCTACTCCTCAGGCGTATCAGCCAATAATTTTTACATCCCTTTAACTGATACAACCCCTCATTTGCAAAGTGGAAACCCTTCGCTTCGCGAAGATGGAGGATTTATATCTGGCCTTGACACTGTTCCTCTGAATGATACGATACCCCGCTTCAGGGATTCGCTTATCACACAAATAGACACCCTCAATCTTTCCAAAGATACTCTCGACGAACCCATCACGTACAAAGCATCAGATTCAATAGTATTCATCATTCCAGAAAAAAAGATCATACTTTTTACAGAAGGGAACGTAAAAAAAGGAGATATGGATCTTAGTGCTGATAGTATCGAGATCGATCAGACAACGAACCTGGTAACTGCTAAAGCTACCCGGGATAGTTCCGGTCTCATTGTTACCAAACCAAAAATGATACAGGGTGAGTCGACCATGAGCTCTGATGTTATTAAATATAATACTGAAACCCAGAAAGGATTAACGCAGGGAACCATTACGCAACAGGGTGAAATGTACGTGCAGGGAGAAAAAGTAAAGAAAGTTTCTGTTAATGATTTTTATGCTTCGAGGGCACAGTTTACTACCTGTAATCTCGATACGCCGCATTTTGCATTCCGGGCAAACAAAATGAAGATGGTGAGCAAAAAACTTGCTGTAACGGGGCCGGTGCATCCTGAATTCGAAGGTGTTCCTGTTCCCATTTATCTTCCTTTCGGACTTTTTCCTATTTCCCAGGGAAGGCACTCTGGTTTTCTGCCACCGCAATTTACACAGAGCCCGCAATTCGGGTTGGGTTTACAGGGACTTGGTTATTATCGTGTGTTGAATGATAATTTTGATGTTACCCTGCGTGGCGATATTTATACATTTGGTGGATGGGCGATGTATCTTGAACCCAAGTATCGTGTAAGATACCGGTATAATGGAAGAATGATGTTCACCCTGCAGAAAACAAGGATTTTAAGTGACAACCCGAAGCAGGATTTTAATGAAACGAGAACGTTTAATATTACCTGGAGCCATTCCGTAGATGCCAAGGCCAGACCGGGACAATCTTTCTCGGCCAATGTAAATGCGGGGTCAACTAAATTCAACAGCCTGGTATTAAATAATCCGATGAGGAATTATAATAACCAGATGAATTCATCGATTACTTATTCAAAAACATGGGATGCTTATAACCTTACCGTAAGCGCCAATCATAATCAGAATAATAATACCGGCGTTGTTAATTTAAATCTGCCGACCGTTGGATTTACGGCCAATACCTTTTATCCTTTCCAGAAAAAAGAATTTGCGGGAACGCCTAAATGGTATGAAAAATTAGGTATCGGATTAAACTCCAATATTTCGAACCAGATAAGCTTTTACGATTCACTGTTTAATTTTAAAAGAGTTCTGGACACTGCAGAGTGGGGAGCACAACATAGTATTCCTATACAAATGTCTTTGCCTTCGCTTGGGCCAGTGCAGGTTTCGCCGGGTATCACCTTCCAGGAACGATGGTTCTCGAGAAGGCTGGAAAGAGTTTGGCGACCTTCGGGAGGACCATCAATAGATGATGGCAAGCTGGATACGGTTATTAACAAAGGATTTTATGCCGCACGCGAAATTTCATTCAGCATTAGTTTAAACACCGCCATATTCGGGAAGTTTGAAAAATTTGGTAAGAACAGCAGTATACGTGCGATCAGGCACGTGATCAGGCCAACAGTGTCACTTAATTACCGGCCGGATTTAAATAGCAACACATATTACAGCACAAGAATTAATAAAGCAGGAGTAGAAAATCGATTTTCTTATTACGAAGGCGCAATTTATTCAGGGTTCAGTGAAGGCAGGTTTGGAGGGATAAGCTTCGGTCTCGATAACAATCTCGAAATGAAAGTGAAATCGAAAAAGGATACCACTGATACTGATACCGATTCAGGCATTAAGAAAGTAAAATTAATTGACGGTTTTGGGTTTAACAGTTCATATAATTTAATTGCTGATTCTTTTAAACTGGCTCCTTTCTCCGTTTATTTAAGGAGTACATTATTTGATAAAATAAATATTACGGCCAGCACAGTTCTGGACCCTTATCAAATAGACAGTTTCGGCATGCGTAAGGATGCGTATATGCTGAGCAGTGGTAAGTTTACACCGGGAAGAATTACCAATGGCAGCCTTGCGATATCAACAAGTTTTAAGAGTAAGGCAAAGGATGAAAAAAAGCAAAAAGAGCAGGAAGAAGATAACCAGCAGATGTCACTTACTATGGAGGAACAAATGGCACAGCTGGAATATGCCAGGCAGAACCCCGCTGAATTTGCAGATTTTAATGTGCCGTGGTCGATCAATCTTTCTTATTCACTAAGTTTTTCGCGACAGTTTAAAAGGGATTATTCCGGCTTTGAAACCCAGGTACATTCCAATGCAAGTATTAACGGTGATTTTAATTTAACACCGCGCTGGAAAATGGGTATGAATACTTATTACGATTTCAAGACATCGAAAATACAGACCCTTACCATGTTTATTTCGCGCGAAATGCATTGCTGGCAGCTATCAATTAATGTAACACCGGTAGGTATTTACCGTTCATTTAATATAACAGTAAGTCCTAAATCAGGAATTCTCCGCGATCTTAAAATAAACAGGTCAAGAAGCTTTTATGGAGGTTAACCGGCAGAGTTTAACTGCAGCAAAATTATCCAAAAAATAAATAAGCGAGTGTAATAGCTGTAAGTACTCCTACTAAATCGGCCAGTAGCATGGCACCTATAGCATACCGCGTATTTCTTATAGATACAGAACCGAAATATACCGCTATAATATAAAACGCGGTGTCGGATGCACCCTGAAATATTCCTGATAAACGGCTGGCAAAAGAATCCGGGCCATATACATCCATTGTGCTAACCATCATTCCTCTCGCTGCCCCCCCACTTAGTGGACGTATCAAGGCCGTTGGCAATCCGTCAACAAATCTGGTATCATCTACAATCAGTGCAAAGAAGTATTTTATTCCATTTATGATTACATCAAAAGTACCGCTTGTACGCAGCATACTTACTGCAACAAGTATCCCTACCAGGTAAGGAATTATTCTGATGGCTGTTTCAAATCCATTTTTTGCACCGTCAATGAAGGCATCAAATACATCTATCTTTTTATATACACCACCTAATACAATTAAAAGAAATACCAGTAATATTAACCCGTTGCTTAATATCCCTGAAAAAGACTGTATACCTGCTGCATCCAGACTAACTGCGTATAATACCATTAATCCGATAAGCGCAGAAATTCCGGCTACCCATAATATAATTACCGGTTGTAATAAGTTGATTTTTTGCTTATACGATACAATAAGCATTGCGGCAATAGTTCCCACAAATGTTACGATCATACATGGAATAAAAATATCGGTGGGGTTACTGGCGTGTTGTGAAGCACGAATAGCAATAACACTTACCGGAATAATATTTAACCCTGCCGCATGCAAACACAGGAACATGATCTGCGGATTCGACGCCCGCTCTTTATCGGGATTGATTTCCTGCAAGCTTTGCATTGCTTTTAATCCAAACGGAGTAGCTGCATTATCGAGCCCTAAAAGATTAGCAGAGAAATTCATGATCATGTGGCCCATGGCAGGATGCCCTTTTGGCACTTCAGGGAAAAGTTTTGAGAAGAAAGGACCGATGATCCTGGAAAGCAGCCTTATCCCTCCTGCTCTTTCAGCGATACTCATAAAACCAATGAATAAAGCAAGGATACCGATGAGTTTGAGGCATATTTCCACGGCCGTCCAGCAGGTTTCGATGATGCCATCTATTTTAAGCGGGTTATTGGGGTCGTTGGCCTTACCCACAACCATCCAGCTGAATATTTCAGACTGACCAAGAAACAGCCATTTAAAAGCGGCTACAAGAATAGCTGTAATAATAAAAGCCGACCAGATTCTGCTTAGCGCCATATTTTTATGTTTACCATCATCCCGGGGAAGCGCCCACGTGTACTAAAGTAACAATACCGCAGGCATCAAACACAGGATCTCTGCATATTCGGTATCAACGTTTAAAATCAGAGATCCCGTATAAAACGCTTCGTGTTTTTACGGGATGACAATAATAAGCCATTGGACAATATAAATCATTAATTTCGCGGCCTGAAAATAATCATATGGCTTTACAGGCGGGTATAGTAGGCTTACCAAACGTAGGAAAATCAACATTGTTCAATGCAGTCAGCAACAGTGCAAAGGCGCAGGCCAGCAACTACCGTTTCTGCACTATAGAACCCAACATTGGATTGGTGGACGTGCCAGACAAACGTATTCATAAACTTGCGGAACTGGTGATGCCGAATCGTATTGTTCCCACACAAATTGAAATTGTAGATATAGCCGGCCTCGTTCGCGGTGCGAGTAAGGGTGAAGGGTTAGGAAATAAATTTCTCGCGAATATCCGTGAGGTAGACGCGATCATTCATGTGATCCGATGTTTTGAAGATGAAAATATTCTCCGTGATGAAGGCGCCATTAACCCGGTTAGCGATAAAGAAATCATAGATACTGAATTACAGTTAAAGGATCTGGAGAGCGTCGATAAAAAGATCTCGCGCACAGAAAAGATGGCGCGGACCGATCCGAAAATGAAAGCAGAGCTTGAAGTATTGCTTCGTTGCAAACAACATCTTGAACAGGGAAAAAGTATCCGTGAACTGGATATCGCAAAAGAAGAAAGATCGGCCATCGCTGATCTGTTCCTTCTTACCGAAAAACCAGTCTTATATGTAGCGAATGTTGATGAAGCATCAATGCATACGGGTAATAAATTCTCGGAGATGCTGAAAGAATCTGTGAAGGACGAAAAGGCGGAAGTAATCATTATGAATAATAATATCGAAGCGCAGATAGCCGAAATGGAAGATCCTGCAGATCGTGAATTATTTATGGAAGAATATAAAATGGAAGAACCGGCGTTGAACAGGCTCATCACTTCAACATATAAATTATTAAAGTTATTTACTTATTTCACTGCCGGCGTGCAGGAAGTTCGTGCATGGACCATCCTCCAGGGTTGGAAAGCGCCGCAGGCAGCAAGTGTTATTCACACCGATTTTGAAAAAGGATTTATTAAGGCTGAAGTAATTGCTTACGATGATTTTATTCATTACAAATCGGAAGCAGCGTGTCGTGAGAATGGTAAGCTGCGTATTGAAGGAAAAGAATATGTAGTGAAAGATGGGGATGTAATGCATTTCAGGTTTAATGTGTAAATCCCCTTTTACAAAGCGGAAGACTAAAATACATTATATCCGAAACTCAAATAATAGATCGCTCCCATCTCAGGATTACCAAAAGCTGTTCTATAATACTTATTGGAAATATTGGTGCCACCTAACTTTAATATTGAGCGTGTGGATGGGAATTTATAGCTAACCTGTGCGTCTATGGTTGTAAATCCCGGGATATTACCCTGGCGAAAATCACTTTCAAAATAATATCCATCCTGGTTTCGCATATTAATATTAAATCCAAAACGTTGTTGTTTACCAAAACCCGTATTTCCGAATCCAAGTATCAGCCTGTAAGATGGGGTATTAAAGAATGAAACAAATCCCGGATCAACATCCTCAATTCTGTCTGTTGTAATATTTCCAGTGGCCACAAAATTACGTGGTAATAAATAATCGATACCTGCACCTAACCCATAAGTGGTTACCTTTCCTTTACTGTTTGTTGCAACAGAAAGAGATCTTCTTGTAGCACCACTTAACAAACCAAAAGGATCGCCCGGTATTAACGATTGTAACACAACCTGCCTTCCTAAGAAATTATCATATTTACCAAAATACCCGTAAACATCAATTAATATTTTTTTCTGAATTAATCCTTTGTATCCTACTTCAAATGATTTTAATGTTTCGGCTTTATATTCATCAAACTGGCCTTCTTCCAGTAATCCAAATGCTTCATCAGGCGGAGTAGCTGACGCTAAAGCCAAACCTGCTGCACGCACACTATTCACTGTATAGGCTTTATTTGTTCCAAATCCATAGAAATCTCTCAGCTCAGGTAGCCCTCCAAGCAATACTGTTCCTCCGCCAATCACTAAATTGATCCATTGGTTTTGTGTTGTTGGAAAACGGTAGGCAGTCTGGTAAGATGCACGGATATTATGATCTTCTGCAACTTTATATACTGCAGTGAATCTCGGCGTTAAACGTCCTTTAAAATTTTCATTTTTATCATACCTGCCCGATGCTGTTAATTTCAATTTATCATTGAATAAACTTCTTGATAATTGTGCGTATGCTCCTACTTCATTTATTTTAATAGTACCGGCAGTGTCTGCGAATAATGTGCCCTGTGAGTTTAATACATATTTTTTAAAGCTCGCGCCAACAAGGAGATCAGCAAATGTCAGGATATTCCCGAAATTATACTGCCCCTCTGTATAATACAGGTCAGTTTTATCCAAAAACAATCCTCCGCCTTTAGAAATTGGTGTGGCGGCCACTTTATTAAATAACTCATTAAATGTTGCCGAGCCGGCAGCCGGACGATCTGAATCCGCTACACCCCGTGCTATATTATGCGCTGCCACATCAGGAGTGGCGACGTAAGCAGGGCCGCCAGACAAAGCTGTTGCATATGGAGTTACTTTAGCACCGAGGAAATTCTGCATATATAAAGAATACCATCCTGTGGGACCTGTACTCGGCAGCCATGCTTCATTAAATAACCTGGTGGTAATTGTTGCGTTATAGGAATCACCGGCATTTTCCTGCGTGGTGTAAGCGCGCCAGAACCAGTTTTTACTTTTTAATTCTACTTTATACTGACCAATTTTTAAATTCTTTAATGAATACCTGTCGCTACCCGTATAAACAGTATTTCCGGTTCCCCAATAAGCCACTAATGATGCTTCAATATCACTAGTTATATTATAATATAAACCACCAGATAATTTCACATTAACAGCATTATTATTCACTACATCCCGTTCATCATAGCCTGTACGCGAAACATTAAATGCATTGTAAGAATTTGCGGTTGAATCCATAAATGCGCCTATCGCCCCTTCCAGCGGGGTTCCTGCAAACTGCTGTTTTATTCCTGCAGATACCTGGTCCAAAACAGATCCCGTGGTAGCATCATTTAAATCGACGGTTGTTTCATCTCCATAAACATTTACACCATCATAATTAGGGTCCGACATCCTGTCGCCTGGTTTTACGTTACCATACTGGCTCTGCGAAACATCGCCGGCCTGGTAATTGGTTTTGTCGGTTCCCACCCAATCCTTAGCCTGTATAAATTGAGCTCCGATTTTAAAGGCGAATTTATCGCTCACTTTTTCTGCCCATCTTACACTCCAATCGTGGTAAGCGCCAGGTTTATCGCGCTGCTTTTTATCAACGTGCATAATGCCCGTCTTCACCTGGAAGCTTAATCCCTGGTATTTAAAGGGGTTCTTGCTATTAATAAGAATTGTTCCATTCATACCCCCGGCACCATATAATGCCGATGATGCGCCAGGTAATAATTCCATACTTTCCACATCCAGTTCAGTAACACCCACCACAGAGCCAACAGAAAAGTTAAGTCCGGGTGCCTGGTTATCCATTCCATCCATAAGCTGGTTGAGCCTCGCGTTACCACTTCCATTAAAACCACGTGTGCTTGGTGTGGCGAAAGTAAGGCTCGAGTACACCATATCAACCCCCTTGATCTGTTTTAAAATATCATAATAGCCCGTTGCCGGTGAATTACGGATGTTCGCTGCACTGATCCTTTCAATAGATACCGGCGATTCCAGTACCGTTTGGGGCACTCTGCTGGCAGACACTACTACTTCAACGCCCAATGACGATCCCGGTACCAGTTCAACCTGTAGTCCACCAGCAGCAATGCTGTTAACCACAACCTCCTGTGGTTCATACCCAATCGAAGTAAATATTAAGGTTACCGGTAAAGATTGTGAAGATGTGAGTTTAAAATTTCCCCTGTCGTCTGAAAAAGTACCTGTGCTGGTACCTTTAATTTCTACCGATACTGCGGGAACAAATTCTTTTGTGGTTGTAGTACGGATATTTCCTGAAAGAACAATGTTTTGAGAGAAAGAAAAGGTTGAAATACCAAAAACACAAAGTAATAAGATAAACCGTTTGGTCCTTTTTCTCATGATAGGTAAGTTTTTATTAGGAATATTAGTGGCAAAATACAGTTTACAGTACAAGCAAAAAAATTTGATTATTATCTTCGGGGCATGAAAGAAACAAGGTTTCCCCGCCAGACAAAATTTTACAAAGGAAAGGTTCGCGATGTGTACACCATCAATGATAAATTACTTGTGATGGTGGCATCTGATCGCATTTCTGCGTTTGATGTGATACTTCCACGACCGATTCCATATAAAGGACAAGTACTAAACCAGATTGCTGCATATATGCTGGCTGCCACGAAAGATATTTGTCCCAACTGGTTATTATCGACTCCGGCCCCAAATACTGCTATTGGTTTATTATGCGAACCTTTTAAAGTGGAAATGGTGGTGCGTGGTAATTTAACCGGTCATGCATGGAGAACCTATTCATCGGGATCGCGGGTGTTGTGTGGGGTTGCCATGCCCGAAGGGATGAAAGAAAACGATTATTTTCCAGCGCCTATAATTACTCCAACAACAAAAGCTTCTGAAGGGCATGATGAAGATATCTCTTCATCTGAAATAATTGCCCAGCAAATTGTATCTGCCGAAGAGTGGGAAGTTCTTTCCTCGTACACACTGGCGCTTTTTGAGAGAGGAAGGCAACTGGCTGCTGCACGTGGATTAATTTTAGTGGATACAAAATATGAATTCGGAAAAATTGATGGTACTATTTATTTGATGGACGAAATTCATACTCCTGATTCTTCAAGATATTTTTATGCCGATGGTTTTGAAGAGAGGCAGTCGCGCGGAGAAAGGCAATTACAGTTAAGCAAGGAGTTTGTTCGCGAATGGCTGATCGCTAATAATTTCATGGGTAAAGAAGGGCAGGTAGTTCCTGAA
>CAYLVR010000002.1:32316-48987 GCA_964387165.1 uncultured Chitinophagaceae bacterium
TAAACACTATCAGCAAACGGTATATTGAACTATATGAAAAAGTGATTGGTGAGAAATTCGTGCGGGAGCAGTTGAGCGAGAAAGAAGTGACAGAAAGAGTAATCAACGTATTGAACAAATATGAATAATTCAAAGCTTATTGCATCGGGCGGCAACTCATTTTGAATTGAAACAAAAACACATGGGGAACAGAGGTCCAACCCTGCGCCAGTCTCATCTTTTTCAGTCTTTGAGATTCGGTTTGCGACGGCGCGATTTATTGAAGATCATTACGCCGTTTTGTTTACCTTTTCTTAATTCTTTCTGTTGTTCTTCGGGAAGATGATAAATATCGTGACACTCAGAGCTGCAGCAGCCTGAATACTTTTCGGCACATTCGGCACACTGGATGAATAACAAATGACATCCTTCGTTTTTGCAATTAGTATGAGTATCAGCAGGTTTACCGCACTGATGACAACAAGCTATAATTTCATCACTTATCCTCTCTCCCAACCTATCATCAAATACAAAATTTTTACCCTTGAATTTATTCGGCAGCCCTTTCTCCCTAACAATATTGGCATAATTAATTATCCCACCTTCCAAATGAAATACATTCTTAAACCCGCGGTGTAATAAATATGCGCTGGCTTTTTCACAACGGATACCACCAGTGCAATACATGATAATATTTTTATCTTTTTGCTCTTCCAGCAACTCTGCACTCATCGGTAACTGTTCGCGGAATGTATCGCTGGGAACTTCAATTGCTTTGTCAAAATGCCCCACTTCATATTCATAATGATTGCGCATGTCAACCACTATGGTATCGGGGTCGTCGGTTAATTTATTAAACTCATCGGCGTTTACATACCTGCCTTTATTCACCATATCAAATGATGGGTCACTAATTCCGTCTGCAACAATTTTTTCACGCACCTTTATTTTCAATACCCAGAAGGATTTGCCATCGTCATCAACAGCGATATTCAATCTCATATCTCTTAATTCTCCCACTGAATTCAGGTACAATTTAAATGCCTCGAAATTTTCTTCCGGCACAGATGCCTGCGCATTGATTCCTTCGTGCGCCACGTACACTCTTCCAAATACATTTAATGCTGAGAGATTTTTATATAGTTCATCGCGGAACTGCCGGGGATCGGTAATGGGAACATAACGATAAAAAGAGAGAGTAATTCGCGGAGTTGTTTCCGAATACAAACGTTCTTTAAGCTCCTTTTGAGATATCCTGTTGTGTAGTACTGCCATTATTGGAAATTTTAAGGACACTTGCCTGGTGAACAAAATTTCTGAGGGGCAAATTTAAGAAAAAACTTTAAACTCATCCAGGCCGCACCGCTTAATGGATAGTTTATCAGTTTGAGGAATAAAATACTTTTCTTAACAAACTACCCGTCCAGGCGCCCGATCCGCCTATAATACCCCCTATCAAAGCAGTAACCAGTACAAGCAGGAAAACAGATCCCCCTAACGGTAAAACAACGGCGATCTTAGATGCAAGGATATTATTATTGGCTGAAGTAATCAGGCTTGCCAGCACAAGCCATAATAAAATAATACCGCAAAAACCAGATAAAAAGGATATACCAGGCGATTGATGAATGAGTAACGACACAACAAACGCGGCCACCGCAACCGACCACCAGGGCATATAAATTCCCAACGCAAATGCGAGTAATGCAATTAATAATATCGATAATAAAAATCTCATAACCGATCAAATTTCATGGTATGTTTTATTTTGTCGCTCTGCACATCTTCTTTTTTCATGTACCATAACTTATAATATTTTCCCGCGGCCCAGTCATCCACAGCAATATCATAATATTTGCTGCCGGGATCACCATTCTGTCCGCCCGGATAAATACCATAAGCCTCTATCTCATCGGTCAGCTGCACGATCATTTTCCAGCTTGGCCCATGAAATTGTTTTGTTGCATTAATTATATTTACGCCGCCACCTGTATTTAAATGATACCTGCTTAAAGGTTCCAGTCTTAATAAATGTCTTATTCCCGTGTCTTTGAATTTGGTCCAGGTTATCCTGTCACCAGCAGCAGCAATTATTAATGTTTCTACCGTTTTTTGAAAAGAGGAAGTAATAATATCCTGCAGCGTTTCTTTTTGTTTTGTCGAAATATTATCAATAAATGAAAATGTGCTGTCGTTTTTCAGATCATCGATCAAAGTAAATTGATCAGGATGTGTGAAAGTACCGCCTACCTGTATTAATTCATCATCCCAAACTGTTTTTTCCAGTTGATCCACCCATGCAGTAAATACAGTCGGGCCCTTTTCTTCATTATCATTTTTATAGTTCCAGGTTTTTGCAATATCGAGATATGTTTTTTCTTTCTCTGACAATTGATTTTCCTGTATATGCGATAACAAAAATGGTAGTGTATATTCAGCAAATACATTGTAATTATCATTCTGTAGTTGCTGCATATCTTCAATAGTAATAGCATTCATTTGTTCTAATCGCCGGTTGATCTGGATACCACGGTACAGATCATAATGTCCACCAGTATAATAAGGATAAGTAGTATCCGCCGGCCATTGGTTAGCACTGCTAACAAAGCCACGAACAGGATTTATATCGTGCGGATTCTCCTGCTGCGGAACAAACCCCTGCCATGCATAACTGCTATCAATACCTGGCATTACAAAATCGCCCTGCCTGTACCATTTTGCAGGGAAAGAACCTTGTTGCCACACTGCTATATCACCGGTTTTGGAGGCAAAAGCAAAATTTTGTCCGGGACAGGTAAAAGTTGCTATAGCTTCTTCGTAATCGCCATAATCTTTAGCTCTATCGAGCAGCGTGAATGTTTTTAATTCATTGGATGGATCATGAGCGCGCCACCTGACGGCTAAGTTTAAATTATTCTTTAAATGCCTGTTTCCACTATAATTATTGTCATACATCACCGGCCCAAATACAGTATATGCCACAGTATCATAATATACAGATCCGTTCTTCATTTTATATTCCTCAATATTGATATCTGTATCTTTCCATTCGTTATTAAACAGGTATTGTGATTTAGATAGATCTTTAAATTGAATACTGTAATAATCCCTTACATCGCGAGCTGCATTCGTGACTCCCCAAGCAATGTGTTCATTGAATCCGATAATTATTGCAGGTGCACCGGGGAAACTAACTCCATAAACATTAAATGACGGAGTAACAATCTGCATTTCGTACCATAATGAAGGAAGGTTTAATCCAAGATGTGGATCATTACAAAGAATTGGTCTTCCACTTTTTGTTTTTACCCCACCCGCTACCCAGTTATTACTGCCGTTGTCCTTTTCTGTTTTATCGGCAATAATATCGATCCTGTTTTTAAAATATAATGAATCAACCGTAGCGGGCATTACCGGTTGTATAGACGGTGGTGCAAACTGTGTTCCTTTAGAAACTACAGGTGAAGCAGCCTCATTATACACAGGATACAATTTATTAAAATCCTCTGCACTGAAAAATGATTTTGCATTGGTGTACTCAATATCGGTTTCATAGCCCGTGAGGTCGTAACTCATATATTTAAGGAACAATGCAGTCTTTAAATTGGTCCAGCGCTCAGGAGAATAATTTAATAACCGATATTCCAGCGGGAGTTGTGAAACAGTTAATTGTTCGATATAACTGTTCACTCCTGCTGTGTAAGCATTAATCTGTTTGCCTGTCAGCGTATCTTTTTCTATTTCGGCCAGTGATTTTTTTGCACCGTAAACCATTCCCACACGACGCATATTCCTGTCGTTATTTAAATAGGCGCTATCGGGACCGGGGCCTAATATTTCAGTTAACCTTCCTGCCGCCGCATAAGTTTGGAATTCCATTTGCCACAACCGGAATTTCGCATGTAAATATCCCTGCACGAACCATGCATCATTTTCATCTTCTGCAAATACGTGGGGAACAAGACGGTCATCGAAGTATACATCAACAGAACTGTTTAACCCGGTGAATTCAAGATCTTCAGAAAAAGATTTATTAACCGGTTCCGCATTTTGCCAGAACCCTTGCTGCGGACTTATAAATTTACCGATAGGCGGAACGCTACCCATCGGCCGGTCCAGGATAATGATTAACGCTACCGTTAATGCTAAAACGATGATGAAGCAGGCAATCCTCATAATCAAATATAGGGTTCATTTCGTTGGTTTACAAACCCACCCTTTCGCGCTGTATAGTGTTTTTGTATGTCAAAATACACCGGCGCTGCTCTTGGTGCCGAACTTCCCCACCGGGGAAGAAGCTGACAATCATACATTAAATTAAAATATTTAAAAGGGCATTTATTTCCTTTTCGGTATTAAATGAATGAAGAACAACCCGGAGGCGTTCTTTATTAAGAGGCACCGTAGGGTATAAAATCGGGCGCACATCGAATCCATTTTCCTGCAATAACCCGGCAGCTCTTTTTACATTTTCATTTCCGGGAATGATGACTCCCTGTATAGGGGTTAAACTATCGGACAATAATAAACCCGGGGCAGATTCCCTGAATATTTTAATCAGTTGCTGTAAATGAAGGCGTTCTTTATCCATGAACGGAAACAGCGCATAAGCAGTACCGATAGCGTGAGCCGCCACTTCTGGTAAAGCCGTCGTGTATATGAATTGCCTGCTGTAATTAATTAGATATTCTTTTAATAACCGACTGCCTAATACTGCTGCCCCATGGCAGCCAGCCGCTTTCCCGTAAGTATGCACACGTGCAAAGCATTGTTCCTGCAATTTCAGCATTTGCACAAGCCCCTCTCCTTTTCCACCAATGATCCCTGTAGAATGAGCCTCATCAATAATTAATTTTGCATTATACAGGTTACAAAGTTTTGTGATCTCTGTAAGAGGGGCAATATCTCCGTCCATGGAGAATACGGATTCGGTAACAATGAATGTATTTCCCGTAGCGAGTTTCAGTTTTTTTTCCAGATCCTCAACATCATTATGGGCAAAAGAAAATGAACGGGCAAAACTTAAACGGATACCATCGCGTATGCTGGCATGACTCAATGCATCATACAAAATAGTATCGCCTTTCTGGGGAACACACGATAATAAACCAGTGTTGGCATCATACCCTGAATTAAATACTAACGCAGCGTCTGCATCGTGAAATTTCGCGATATCGTGTTCCAGTTTTTCTATCAAAAGATAATTACCAGATATCAGTCTAGAACCTGTAGAGCCTGAAGACAAACTCTCATCGACCTTTATTAGCTTGTTACGAACAATTCCCAGGTAGTCATTCGAACAAAAATCGATGCCTTCACCTGAAGTTTTTAACTGCCTGAAAGCAGCTGCATCTTTACGTAACTGTAATTTCTTCGATAAAAAGTCTTCATTCATATCTTTACAAAAATAAGCAGCTCAACAACACCCTCATAAGAGTGAAATATTAGTAATAAGCAAGGTAGAATTAAAAATCGCTCCGCAGGAGCAAAATATAAAATGAATACAGATACAAAAAATATTCTCGGTCTTCAACTGCCAACAGACCCCCGGTGGGTGAATCTCGCAGCTATTTCTTTACAGGAAATTCTGACGGACCATGCTTTCTGTGAACAGAAGGCCGCCACTACCTGCATTTCATTAATCCAGAAATATCCCGACAGGGAAAAGCTTGTTAACGAATTATCGCCAATAGTTACTGAGGAATGGGGGCATTTCAGGCTGGTATGGGCCGAATTATCCAAACGCGGTTTGTCGCTGGGTAAACAAAGAAAAGATCTTTATGTAAATAAACTGCTCGAGTTCCAGGTCAAATCCGGAAACGCCGAAGACCTGTTTCTTGACAGATTGTTAACTATGGCGATGATAGAAGCGCGAAGCTGTGAACGTTTTAAAAGGTTGAGTGAAGGACTGGATGATGAATACCTGCGCAGTTTTTACAGGAGGTTCATGGAAAGCGAAGCGGGGCATTATCATTTGTTTATTGAATTGGCAGAAACATATATGGATAAGGCAAAGGTCAGAAAACGCTGGAAAGAATGGCTGGATTATGAAGCGGGTGTGATTGCTGGTTTGGAAGTGAGGGGCGACAGGATTCATTAATCTTCAAAATAACTTAACTCCTCCCGCAGATCCAGGAAAGGATAGGCATTCATTAATGCGCGTGTTTTGTCAGCATGTAGTTGTAAGAACCGTTTGTGGGCATCGGTTGTTGGCTGGAAAGGTTTATGTTTACGCGCAATATTGATTTGCTGAACTTCTTTAGATAATATTATTGATTCTTCATTCACATAGTGTTTCATAAATTCCTCAATAACATAACTCGTGGCCTGGTAATTAGGGTGAACAAGATCAATATCATAAAAACGATAATCACGTAACACATCAATCACAATTTCATAAGAAGGGAAATAATATAAGCGGCCGAACTTATTTACCAAATGATGGACAGCTTCTAACAAACGTGCCTTACTTCGATTGTTATTAATTATTCCATCACGGATATGTCGTACCGGGCTGACAGTAAATATGATTTTCAGGTCAGGATTAAATTGAAACAACCTATACAAACAGGTATCCAGCGCAATAATGGTTTCTTCGACACTCATTAAGTGTTTGGTGAACCAGGGTTGTGGCGCCCGGTGACAATTAGCTACAGGAATTCCACCTTCTACCAAACGATAAGAGTAAGAAGTGCCCAGCGTAATTATCAACCACTTTGCAGACTTCAAAAAGGCATGCGCACGCTGTTGTGAGCTATTAACAGCATCAATTACCTGTAATAAATCAACATCTGAAAACCTGCTGTGATGTTGCCAGCTCTGCCATAATTCATTTAGCTGAAAAAAATCCTCCCCGGAATATTTTCTATTTTCTATGTAGGAAGTAAGTGATGAAGCAACAGATGAAGGATCGAATATTATTCCATTGGGGTTTTGCAGCACATTAAATTTCAAATTGTAAAGTGCATCCCCGATATGCTCGGTGAAACATGATCCCACCATCATTATTCCATCCCTGTAATCGAGTTTAATATCGGGCTCGTCTATTTTAATATCGAGCAGCATTTTTATCATACGCCAAATATTTGCCCTGCCATATCAGAGGCTTCAGACAATGCTTCTTTATTAATTCCCTGCAATAAATGTAATTCTTCAAAATACGGGATCAGTAATTCCGTATTCATATTACCTACTAATTCATCATTAGCCATTGGGCAACCGCCGATTCCTTTCAGCGCTCCGTCAAACCTGCGGCAATTCGCTTTTAATGCTGCATCAATTTTTTCTTTCCAGTTATGCCTGCGTGAATGCAAATGCACTCCTATCTGTGTATTTGGCAGCACACTTACCAGCATTCTTGTAATATCATACACCTGTTCGGGTGTTGCCACCCCCACGGTGTCGGCAAGAGAAATAATTTCAATGCCCATACGAATCATTTTTTCGACCCATTTAAAAACGATCTGTTCACCATAAGGATCACCATAAGGATTACCGAACGCCATTGAAATATAGATCACCAGCGTCTTACCATTTTTCACACATATTTCCTGTATTTCTTCCACGCGTTGCATGGATTCCTCAATGGTTGAATTAGTATTTCTTAATTGAAATGTATCTGAAATAGAAAAGGGGAAGCCTAAATAATCGATATGTTGATGAGCAGCAGCTTCTTCGGCACCCCTGGTATTGGCTATTATTGCGAGTAATTTTGTATTGCTGCCTGTTTTATCAAGTCCATACAATACTTCGTCGGTGACGGCCATCTGAGGCATTGCTTTCGCAGAAACAAAACTTCCGAAATCGAGTGTGTGAAACCCAACCTTCATCAGCGTGTTGAGATAACGGGTAATTACACCTGCGGGTATTTTCTTTTTCCAGCCCTGGAGGGCATCTCTCGGGCATTCTACTAGATCAATAGCCGGTTTTATAGACATGGTTTGCAAAGTAAGCTAATTAAGTATTGCGGTACAAGTTGGCTGCCTTATGCGTGCGCTAAGCCTTACCAGTAGCGGAAGTGTTCTTACTGAAAGCAGGCAACCTGTGCTTTCTTAAAACCTCTGCTTCATCGCCTCGTATAAAATAATTCCTGTGGCCACAGAAACATTAAACGAATCAAAATCACCTGCCATGGGAATGAAGAACTTTTCGTCTGCAGCTTTCGCTATATATGGTTGAACGCCTTTGCCTTCGCTGCCCATCACTATACACGATGGCCCTTTAAAATCAATCTCGTGCAGTTTTTTAGAGCCGCTCATCTCCGAAACCATTACTGGTATTCCATTAAGATGAAGGTCGTCGATGGCCTTTAAAAGACTTCCAACACGACAGACCTGGATTTTCTCCAATGCCCCTGCCGATGATTTGACAGCCTCTTCATTCAATGCTCCCACACCCTTATCCGGAATTATTAAGGCCTGTGCCCCGCAGCAAACGGCAGTTCGTGCAATACCACCGATATTCCTTACATCGGTAATACCATCCAGCATAACGAAGAGTGGCGCCGCCCCTGAAGCTGTTACATGATCTATTACCTGTTGCAGGTCCATATACTGAACTATTGCAGCCAAAGCAATGCAGCCCTGGTGACTGGCCCTTGAATAAGTATTTAATTTTTCGGGGGGAACAACCTGTACCGGAACATTATATTGTTTAGCGAGTTGACGGATCCTGCCTATCACATCTCCACTAGCACCGGCCTGCAACAATATTTTATCAATTGACCTTCCGGATTCAATAGCTTCTATTACGGGCTGTCGCCCGATAATAACCGACGATTTTTTAAAAGAAGGTTTATCACCCGATCCGTCCGTCATCTATCATAATTTTTACTTTAAGGATCGCTGCCACGGAAAGAGAGTCCGTAATTGTTCCATCCTCCACCATATTGTAAGCTTCTTCGAAAGAAACTCTTTTAACAGTTATATCCTCTGTTTCTTCAGGGGATGCTTCTCCCTGTTCGAGGTCCCAGGCCAGGAACACCATCGCATGTTCATCACTCACTGAATTGCTTAAATGCATTTCAAATAATAATTGCCAAGATTGCGCTTTTAGGCCGGTTTCTTCTTCCAGCTCACGCTGTGCTGCTTCCAGGGGTGTTGAGCCTTCGGGACAACCTCCTTCAGGTATTTCCCAGCTGTATTGGTCGATAGGAAAACGGTATTGTCCAACCAGGTAAGTGAACATCTGGTTATCTAAAGGAAGAATACCTATTGCCTTATTTTTGTAATGAACCTTTCCGTATATACCCTTTTTACCGGATGGATTAAGAACAGAATATTCGGTCAGCTTAATCCATGGATTTTCATATTCTTCTTTCTCCGATAATATTTTCCAGGGATTAATGTCCATATTTAAATATGCTACAATTTATATTCCAAATGCTTTTTTTATTTTAGCCACATAATCCAATTTCTCCCAGGTAAATAATTCAACTTTTTTCTTAATTGTTTTTCCGTCTGGAGAAGAGAATGTTTTTTCCACTACCTCGTTTTTTCGGCCCATGTGCCCATAAGCAGCGGTTTCACTATAAATTGGATTACGAAGTTTTAAACGTTGTTCAATAAAATAAGGTCGCATGTCAAAAATGCTTTCCACCACTTTACTAATTTCCCCATCTGTCATTTCAACTTTTGTTGTTCCCTTAGTATCTACGTGAATACTTGTTGGCCTGGCCACACCAATTGCATAAGAAACCTGTACCAGCACTTCGTCGCAAACTCCTGCGGCTACCAGGTTTTTGGCAATATGTCTTGTAGCATAAGCGGCAGAACGGTCAACCTTTGAAGGGTCTTTTCCGCTGAAGGCACCACCGCCGTGAGCGCCTTTTCCACCGTACGTATCAACAATAATTTTTCTTCCGGTAAGCCCGGTATCACCATGCGGTCCCCCAATTACAAACTTACCGGTAGGGTTAATATGATATTTGATATTATTATTAAACAGCTTTGCATATTTTTTATACTTGCTTTTTATCCTGGGAACAAGAATATTGATGACATCATTTTTAATTTTAGCAAGCATTTTAGCTTCGCTATCAAAATCATCGTGCTGAGTGGAGATTACGATGGCATCAATACGTACCGGTCGATTATTATCATCATACTCCAATGTTACCTGACTTTTTGCATCGGGACGCAGGTAAGGCATTTTAGAATTCTTTTCCCTGCGAATAGCTGCCAGTTCTATCAAAAGGTTATGTGCAAGGTCCAACGCTAATGGCATATAATGTTCAGTTTCGTTGGTTGCATAACCGAACATCATACCCTGGTCTCCTGCACCCTGCTCTTCTTTTTTCTTCCTGTCAACACCCTGATTAATATCGGAAGACTGTTCGTGTATGGCAGATAATATTCCGCATGAGTTAGCCTCAAACATGTACTCGCTTTTTGTGTAACCGATCCTGCGGATAACACCACGTGCAATTTCCTGCACATCCAGGTATGCCTTCGATTTTACTTCTCCTGCAAGCACTACCTGCCCTGTTGTAACAAGTGTTTCACACGCCACTTTGGATTGAGGATCAAAAGCTAAAAAATTATCTATCAGTGCATCTGAAATCTGGTCGGCAACTTTATCGGGGTGACCTTCGGAAACACTTTCAGAAGTAAATAAATAAGGCATGGCTGGTCTATTGAATATTTACAGGTTAATAACGAAATTTAAAACGGGGCAAAGATAAGTTCAGTACTTATATCTTAGAATAAATAATTCTAAGACGCATTTTTTTGGAGGGGTCGGTAGCGGCTCCTCCGAACAGTATGACCCTTCCGAAGGCTGCAGGTTCGGTAACTACCAGATACTGCCTGCTGCCAATAGTTGCGCTATTAGGAACCGTATAAAATGGACGCGTTGTAAACGGCGCATATATTCTTAAAGAGGGATTGGGAAACTTATAGGTGACAAGACTCTGCACATACCTGGTAAGGCTAAAAACATATTTGTTTTTGGTGAAATTCCCTCCCAGTAAGCCCACTTCATACCCTGGGGAACTGTTAGATACTATAAAATCATTTCTTATAGTAAATGAAGAATCATTGGCAGTATTGATTGCATCGATAAATAAGCGGGGCGGCTGACTGTAATAATCTTCGAGGGCAGGAGCTTTTTCACAGATCAGTTCTGCACGGTGAATGACCTTCAGGCTGTTCATTAAAGTATCTATACCAGCAATTTTTACCGTTGCGTAAGAACCTGGCGAAGATTTTATATAAAGCAGTTCATCGTTTTCTGTGGCATTATTGACATTGGCAAGATAATTATTTGCAGGAGTGACCCTGATAATATTCGCATGTGGATCATCGGTATAAACAAATGCAACAACTGCAGTATCTGTTTTGGTGCCGTTAGGCTTTCTGATATAAAATGTAATTCTTGATCTTGCATTATCATCAAGATTAAAATAAGCAAGCGCTTTTTTAATGGGCGATGCTTCTGTCGCTTTTATTTCAAGTCCTTTAAATTGTTGTTTGAAAAGCGTATCGCTGTAATAGGGCTGACCCGCAGAAGTATCATAGTTCACAAACCTTCGGGCCCATGCGGTATCCAATTTAATTCTCATTTCGCCTTTCGTACGTATAGTATCCAGGCCATTCCTGTAAAATAACGAATCATTTAAAGGGTCAAAACTTATATCTGCAGCACCCAATACTATTGATTCTGTCGGAAAATCCGGAGAATTAAATAAATAAGCTGAATCAGTAAAATTTGCCGAAGGGGAAATTTCTTTTACTTCTATATGTTGTATGGAGTTTGAGTCTCCGAACAGATTTGTATATGCCAATGATAAAACGACCGAATCAATTGTTATAGAATCTCTTCTTGAAAAAGGAAAAGATTTATAGGAAATCGGTGTAAATGAGGAATAAATAGCAGCAGATGTTCTTCCGAATTCTGCATCATTTTCAATAATGCCCAGTGCATGGTCGTATCCATAAAGCATCCTGGTAGTATCGTTAAATAATTTATTATCAGTAACTACATCAAGAACAGTTTCGAAAGTAGTGATATTATCTACTGGTGGAATAAGATCACCCCCCAGCGTGGTGGTATCAATTTTATTACAGGCACCGATAAAAATTATAACAGTAAAAAGAACAGTTACAGAAGGTATTAATTTTCTGTTCATCAGTATCTCATATATTTTTTTATTTGCCTGATGGAACTTACGTTTCACGTAGAGTTAGATTATAGTAGTTGAATTAGTTTAAGCCTATCGGGAAAGGTCGGTATATAACTGCAAATAGTCTGTTAAATCAGATTCAGCATTATAATTAAGCACTTTTTTTCCGCGAACCTTTCCAAACTCTTCAACAAGCTTTTTATCAATATCCTCACCTCCAAAAGTAATGGCATCGCCATAAGTAGCGCCACCTTTCATCAGTGCAAAATTATTAGCATTTTTAAAAGGCTCCAGATCTTTCTCTTTAAGTGCACCATTAATATTGATCAGCTTAATGAAATCTGATTCCAGCTTTTCTTTAAAAGTCTGCGGGCCTACAGAAAACACTACTTTACTGTGAGCAAATACAGGTTCTTTTTTATAATAAGTTTTAAGATACAGAGGGATCAGGCCGGTCATCCAGCCACTGCAATGAATAATATCCGGGGGCCATCCGAATTTTTTAACGGTTTCAAGCGCCCCTTTACAGAAAAATGCAGTTCTCAAACCATTGTCATCGAACCATTTTTCATTTTCATCGTTAAAAATATATTTACGTTTAAACAGGTCCTCGTTATCTAAGAAATAAACCTGTAATCTTGCGTTGGGAAGAGAGGCTACTTTAATCTGGAGAGGGTAATCATCATTATCTATTGAAACATTAATCCCGGATAACCTCACCACTTCATGAAGACGATGCCGCCTTTCGTTAATGATGCCAAAGCGAGGCATAATACAGCGGACTTCAAAACCGCTATCGTTTGCCTTTATTGCCAGTCTGTTAATGATCTCTGAAAACTCAGTAAGTTCGAGGTAAGGAGACATTTCGTTAGCAATAAATAAAATCCTTTTCTTTGTCAACATTATATAAAAATTGCTTAGATATTACTATTTTAAAACAGTTTGCAAAGGTAAGGGATTTAATCAAAATGACCATTATACAACAACCGGCGACCTTAGCTGAGTTCCTGCATCATCAAAAAATTAAGGGCCTTACCACCGGGTTTGTTCCTACTATGGGAGCCCTTCATGAGGGTCATCTGGAGCTTATTAATTTTTGCTCGAAACGCTGTGATATTACTGTTTGCAGCATCTTCGTAAACCCCACCCAGTTTAACGACCAGGCTGATTTCAGGAAATACCCCAACAGGCGGGAAAAGGATATTAAAATGCTGGCCAGCTCTGGCACCAATGTATTGTTCCTGCCGCCTGTAGAAGCCATATACCCTTCTGGAATTGATCAGCTTGAGCATTATGAACTGGGGAAACTGGAAACAATCCTGGAAGGCAAATACCGCCCGGGCCATTTCCAGGGCGTATGCCAGGTAATGGCCCGATTATTAAAAGCCGTACTTCCTGATTACCTGTTTATGGGGCAGAAAGACTATCAGCAATGTATGGTGGTCAGAAAGCTGATCGAATTAATCGATATTGATACTAAGCTTATTACCTGTCCAACTGTTCGTGAACCGGACGGACTGGCCATGAGCAGCCGAAATCTCAGGTTATCTTCTGAACAAAGAATCAAGGCAGCAGAGATATATAAAACATTGCTATATATTAAAAACAATATAGATTCTGCAAAAATTGATACGCTAAAGAAACAAGCACAGCTTCTGCTCGAAGAAAAGGGTTTTAAAGTAGATTATGTGGAAATTGCTGGTGCAGATACGCTGGAACCCGTAGAATACCAGCCACTTGTCGCACTGATTGCAGCTTTCCTAGGGGATATCAGGCTGATTGATAATCTTATTTTGCATTCCACTGCATAGGAATTATAACATTTGCGGGGGTATATCAGCGCTGAAAGCACAGCATGTTAGTAGCATGGAAATCCCTTTATTTAATTAGTTTTGCGCCTGCTATGCAAATTGAAATACTGAAATCAAAAATACACAGAGCTGTAATTACCGAAGCCAACCTGAATTATGTAGGCAGTTTAACCATCGATGAGGATCTTATGGATGGAGCCAACCTCATTGAAAACGAAAAGGTAACAATAGTAAACGTCAATAATGGCCAGCGTCTCGAAACCTATATTATAAAAGGCAAAAGAGGATCGGGTGTATGTTGTTTGAACGGTCCCGCAGCCCGACAGGGAGCGGTGGGCGATATTGTTATAATTATCTCTTACGCCCATATGGACTTTGAAAAAGCAAAATCCTTTAAGCCGTGGATCATCTTCCCTAAAGAAGGAAATAAAATATAATGAAGAAAAAAGTCCTGAACCTTATCCAGTATATTTTTTTTCTGGGACTTGGTATATTCCTTCTCTGGCTCACACTTCGTGAATCTGACTGGAACACTATAATAGCTGATCTTTCGGGAGCCAAATATATTTACCTGGTCCCGGCAGTGCTTATGCTGCTTGTCAGCCATTTTATCCGCGCACTGAGATGGAAAATATTAATGGAGCCTCTGGGTTATAAGCCATCCACTTTAAATACGTTTTTAGCAGTAATGGTAGGTTATTGGGCGAATCTTGCACTGCCCCGTTTAGGCGAGGTGTTAAAATGTACCATTCTTGCGCGCTACGAAAAAGTGCCTGCCGATAAATTGGTAGGTACTATAGTTGCAGAAAGAGCAATTGATGTATTGAGTCTTATCATTATCATGCTCATCACCATATTTTCTCAATACAGTATTATCGGGCATTTTTCAGAAGAAATATTCAGCAGATTCTTTACTTCAAAAGCAGGAACGTTTTCATTATTGAAAGTATTGATGGTACTATTAATATTGTTTGGATTTTTAATATTGATCGCCTGGGCCTTTCGCAGGCTTAACCACCTTGCTATTGTTAGCAAAACAAAAAATGTTTTTAAAGGTATATGGCAGGGACTGATCAGCATACGATACATTAAAAACAAAGGGCTGTTTATTTTACAATCTGTATTAATATGGAGCCTTTACCTGTATAGCACATATATGGGCTTTTTTGCCATGAGTGATATGCTGCAATACGGAATTAAAGGCGCTTTATCGGCGCTTACATTCGGTAGCCTCGGTATGATTATTCCTTCTCCCGGTGGTATAGGCTCTTTTCAATATGCCATTCAGCAGGTAATGATGTTGTATGGTGTGACGCCTGAAAAAGGATTATCCCTTGGTATGCTGATATGGTTCGCACAAACGGGATTTGTCATTGTTTTTGGAACAGTTGCTTTTCTCTTGTTGCCCCTGTTAAATAAAAGAAAAAAGATCGGTCATGAGAAATATTAATAGTGTTGGGAAAAAAATATTCACACTACCCGAACTACAATATAAAATTGCACAGGAAAGAATGTTAGGAAAAAAGATATCTTTTACAAATGGATGTTTTGATATTCTTCACCGCGGACATATTGCCTCATTATCCCAGGCCGCTTCAGAAGGGGATTTTTTAGTAGTGGGACTAAATTCTGATTCTTCTACAAAACAATTAAAAGGCCCTGGCAGGCCAATTAATAACGAACAATCACGAGCCCTGCTTCTCGCCTCTTTATTAATTGTTGATGCAGTAGTGTTGTTTGCAGAAGAAACACCCCTGGAATTAATAAAAACCATTATGCCAGATGTTATTGTGAAAGGAGGGGATTATACTATTGAACAAATTGCCGGTGCAAAAGAAGTAATTGCTAATGGCGGACGCGTAGTAATTAATCCTATTGTAGAAGGATTTTCAACGACTGGTTTGATTGATAAAATAAATAAGTTATAATTTTTTATTTCCTGCCGGTTGCCTACAGGGGTGGCTGGTCATTATCTTTTTCCATATAATCTCTCCACTTCCATCACTATATCCTCTATAACCTTATCTTCATTTAACCGATCGTATGGCTGCTTGAGATTACCGCCAAAAACAAAGGCAACGGTCTGGTAAACCCTTGCATTCACTCCGCCTTTGTATTCTTTAATTATTTCGTAGCAATTATTGCCCGTTTGCCTGTTAATCAGTTTCATTAACACTTTACCCTGGTAAACCGAAAGATCTTTCATGGGGCCCGTGAATTCTTTTTTCAGATCCTGCTCCCTCGACCTGATATATTTTTTACGCTCACCTTTATCAGAAATATCAACCAGTTTATTATTGATATCATTAATGATATAACCGGCTTTTCTTGCGTAAGGATAAGTAACATAAACTGCGTTACGGAGCCTTGTCCATTCCTGCCTGCGTTTCAATAAATGTTTGGGGTAAGGAACCTGTACCCAGACCCATTCCATGCTTCCGCCCGGGATTACTTCGCCATCCAGAACTTTTACGGGAACTGGAATCGTATCATTAGGCCCAAGTTCGGGCATCGGAACAGAAGGATCAATAACACCGGAGGTTTCCTGTGCAAAACCTGCAATGCCAGCGAATAATAAACTATTCCCAAGTACGAATGTTATTATGATCTTTTTTACCGGATTCATGCGAGTCCTGCTAAATTAGCATATAATTAATCCACGTCATAATCCGGGATACCATTTTCACAAAAATTAAAGGTAAGCGCTTAGGTTCTGGCAGTTTTTACCCTTTTTATCATGCTCATTATAAACCCGGTCAC
>CAYLVR010000003.1:0-19123 GCA_964387165.1 uncultured Chitinophagaceae bacterium
TCCTCGCCAAATCACGACTGCATGAATATATCCAGAAACTAGTTAATTATTAATAGGCCACCTACAGAGGGTTTAAATTATCCAGAGTGCCGGCCCAATTATTAAACTTTGGGCTTTTCGCACGAATTTTATGCGGGCCTATGGCTTCTGCTAAAATATCTCCATACACAATTTTCTTATAACCAGCTATTGTTCGTTTAAGCCTCTTCGACGGACAGTTTTAGGTATTATCATTGATCATTTCGGGGTTTGGATATTGTGAAAATACTTCCATTGGCTCCGATAAAAATATTTATATCCCTTAACTGAAGACTAAGTTGTTTGATTGATTTATAGCCGTTAATTTCTATTTTTTCCATCTTAAAGCAGGAATTGAATTTTCTCTGGTTAAGACAAATATAAAAACTTGATAAATCGCAGTCAGCCACATTTAAAGCCTGTTGGTCCATTCATTTACAAAATAAAATAATGCATATTCCGAAAACAAGGTGTTTTTCACAGAACTTCTCGTTTTTTAACGGGCAAAATTCTACAACCCGTACTTTTGCAGTGTATGAAGTTGGAAGAACTGTATCAAAAAGCCCTGGATTTTGAATTTCTCACTGTAGATGAAGGCGTTTTTCTTTTTGAAAATGCACCCCTGGCCGATTTGATGTTCATAGCAAATGAACTCAGGAAAAAGCAGGTGCCGCACGGAAAAGTCACCTGGATCATCGATCGCAACGTCAACACCACCAACGTTTGTACAGCCAACTGCAAATTCTGTAACTTCTACCGCATACCCGGCCACGCCGAATCATATATCACTGATATTGAAACTTATAAAGTAAAAATTGAGGAAACGTTCAAGTACGGAGGCGAGCAATTATTATTGCAGGGGGGGCATCATCCTGACCTGGGGCTCAGTTTTTACACAGATCTTTTTAAACAGCTCAAAAAGCTTTACCCAACGCTGAAACTTCATGCCCTTGGCCCCCCCGAAGTGGCCCATATTACCAGGTTGGAGAAATCCACCCATGCCGAAGTACTGAAGGCTCTAAAAGAAGCAGGGCTCGACTCACTTCCGGGTGCTGGTGCAGAGATCCTGACAGACCGGGTGCGAAGGCTTATTTCTAAAGGAAAATGCGGGGCGCAGGAATGGCTCGACGTAATGCATGAGGCGCATAAAGCCGGGCTCACAACTTCGGCAACGATGATGTTCGGCCATGTTGAAACAATACAGGAACGCTTTGAACACCTGGTAAAAATCAGGGAGGTTCAGGCTAAAAAACCGGAAAAAGCAAAGGGATTTCTTGCTTTCATTCCCTGGACATTCCAGGACGTAGATACTCTTCTCACAAGAATACGCGGCGTTCATAACCTCACAACCCCCGAAGAATATGTTCGCATGATCGCCATAAGCCGAATCATGCTCCCTAATATAAAAAACATCCAGGCTTCCTGGTTAACAGTTGGTAAACAAACCGCACAAATTTGCCTGCACGCGGGCGCTAACGACTTCGGCAGCATTATGATCGAAGAAAATGTGGTAAGCGCTGCCGGCGCCCCTCACCGCTTCACTTACAAAAGCATACAGGAAGCGATACAGGAAGCCGGTTTTGAACCCCAATTGCGCAACCAGCAATATGAGTTCCGGGCTATTCCCGAAACAATTGAGGAACAGTTAATTGATTATTGACAATTAATTACTTATACCTGCCTCATCATCACAATAGATCACTAAGGTTATAAGTTATTGAAATAGAGTAAATCCATTTCAATGAACACCCCTTTCCAGAAGCTGATCCGTATAGCTATAGTACTGATTGCTTTCATCTTATTGTTCCACTTTTTTGGCTACTACCTTATACGCTCAAAAACCCAGGAAAGTGAGAAAATGGCTGCCATGATCAATTTCGGCGCAAGGCAAAGAATGCTGAGCCAAACCATCATGAAAGATGCAGTGTTACTCCTGAGCCTTTCCGAAAAAGAAAAGACCACAGAAGATGTGAGGAACAATCTCAAAAATGACCTGATCGAATTTACTAACAACCATAAATTTCTTCGCGGCGAAATCGAGTACCCGGGTATTCCGTCTACACCAAACAGTTTTGAAGTAACCAATATTCTTACAAAATCCCAGATTTATATAAAAAGCATGGTTGCCACGGGCCATGAAATCGCTAATGCCGACTCAGCATTATTGGCTATAAACAACAGGATCTATCTGCGCCAGTTCATTTACAATGAAAATAAATTAATGCCATTGCTCGAAGAGTTGAACAGAACAATTCTTGCACAGATGGAACAAAAAGCGAAAGAAAGTTCTACTATCAATACAGGTAAACTGGTCTCATTAATTATCGCTTTAATATTTCTTACAGTACTTGTATTGGAACCTTTGTTTAAATCAAACAGGATCAATTATAAGGAACTGCAGGATGCACGCAATAAATTAATCAAAGAACAAAAATACCTTACCTCTATATTAAGCTCTCAAACGAATTATGTAATCAGGATTGACAGGAATGGAGTTTTCACTTTCGCCAATGCCGAATTCTTAAAAACATTCGAAATCAATGTTAATGAAATATTGGGAGCAGCGTTTTATACAATGATCCTCCCAAAAGATATTCTTCGCTGCAAACAGGTAGCTGAACAATGCTGGAAAAACCCGGGGACCATCTATAAAATACTCATTCGCAAACCTGCTAAAACCAAAAATAAATTCCTTTGGACAGAATGGGAATTTATAAGTCTGCAGGATGACGATGGAAATGTTTCAGAAATCCAGGGTATTGGCCTTGACGTTACCGACAAAATACTCGCAGAAGAATCCAAAAAAGAAGCTGAAAAAGCGCTACTCGACAGTGAACAGAAGTTCCGTTTATTGGCCGAGCACTCGGAAGATATTATCAGCGAACACCTTCCTGATGGCACTGTATTATATATTTCCCCCTCAGTTCAAAAAGTATTAGGTTTTACCAGGGAAGAAATAGAAGGAAAATTAATTACTGATTTCGTACATGTAGACGATATCTCAAAATTCAATCCAAAACCCGGATACTCAACTTTATCGGAAGTTGAATCACTTACTATTTCTTATCGCATTCAGAATAAAGAAGAAGAATATATCTGGTTAGAAAGCATTCTGAAACCAGTAAAAGATAATAGCAAAGTGACGAAAGTGATAGTTACTTCAAGAAATGTAACAGAAAGAAAACGCGTAGAAGCTGAAAGAGAACAATTACTGGCCGAAATGAAACAATCTGAGCAATTGCTACGCACAGTAATTAATTCAACTCCCGATTGGATCTATATTAAAGATCTTGGACACCGTTATTTGCTGGTTAACCAGGCATACGGCGACAGTTTGCATATGCTCCCTCAGGAATTTGTTGGTAAAAATGACCTTGAGTTAGGTTTTCCTGAAGAGATTGTAAAAGGATCCGCAGCAAGAAATATCCGTGGTTTCTGGGCCGATGACAAGGAAGTAATTAATACCGGAAAGTCTAAGTTTATTATGGAAGAGCCCTCGATGCTTGATGGCAAACCACAGGTGATGAGTACAGTGAAAGTACCATTAACTGATGGAGAAGGATATGTATGGGGGGTGTTAGGATTTGTACATAATATTACTGAACTTAAAAAAACAGAAGACAATTTAAGGAAGAAGGACCAGCTATTACAGGCCGTTGCCGAAGCCACTCACCAGTTAATTATTAACAATAGCCTCGAAGATGCCATAGGGGAGTCTATACAATTATTAGGCATTAAAATGAACGTTGATATTGTAAACGTTTATGTTAATCACTTTGATCAGCAAAATAAAAAACAACTTACCAGCCAGATATTACATTGGGACAGCTTTAGTGATGATCTTGTTGTTAATGATCCGAAACTAAAAGATTCGCCACTGCCTGAAAAATGCGATATGATTGAAACCTTACGCAAGGAAGATATTTATTGCTGCCACACAAGTGAATTAAAAGATGAATTCCTGAAAGAACATTTCGAAAAAGACAATATTAAATCAGTAACTGCTATCCCTGTTTTTACATTGAATAATTTCTGGGGATTTGTAAGCTTCAGCGATTGTAAATCTGAAAGAGAATGGACAATTACTGAATTTTCGATATTACAGTCATTTGCCTCAACACTCGCTGCTGCCATTGAAAGAAAACAAATGGAGCAGGAACTGGTACAGGCAAAAGATATGGCAGAACAGGGCAGTATTGCAAAAAGTGAATTTATGGCCAATATGAGCCATGAATTAAGAACACCAATGAATGGTATCATTGGGTTCACCGATCTTGTACTCACAACCGATCTTCAAAAATCACAACGCGATTATCTAAGCAATGTAAAAAAATCAGCATACGGATTGCTGGAAATTATCAATGATATTCTCGACTTCTCTAAAATTGAAGCCGGTAAATTATTTATTGATAATACGCCGATAAGACTTGATGAGCTTATTGAAGAAACAGTTGATATTTTAACAGTGAAAGCTTTTGAGAAAAACCTCGAAATGATCTGCCATATCGACCCATCACTGCCATCGCAGTTTAATGGAGACCCTGTTCGTATCCGTCAGGTATTGGTAAACCTTTTAGGCAATGCAATTAAATTCACCCAGAAAGGTGAGATACTTGTATCAGTAACGCCGGCTGGCAAAATATATCTAAAAGATAACAATGAATTCCTCGATATCGAAATATCGGTGAAAGATACCGGCATAGGTATAACCAAAGAGAAAATAGGAAAGATATTCGAGAGCTTTACCCAGGCCGACAGTTCAACTACAAGAAAGTTCGGTGGCACCGGATTAGGATTGACAATATCAAAAAGTCTTGCAGAACTGATGAACGGGAACTTAACAGTAAAAAGCGAAGCCGGTCGTGGAAGTAAATTCACATTACATGTTCCATTACAGGTATTAAATCACCAGCCGCAATTATCTTCCGAATACAAACCCCCATTAAGAAAAGTTCTCGTAATTGATGATAATGCCACTAACCGCTGGCTAATGGAAGAGACATTCAAATATTTCAATATTGATTGTGAAGTGGCATCGGGTGCAAAAGAAGCGTTTATGAAACTGGAAAGAATTAAACGCAACAAGGAAGTGCTTGACCTGATCATTACCGATCATCATATGCCGGAAATGGATGGTCTTACTTTATCCAAAGAAATAAGAAAACAATTACCTGCAGAGAAAGGTGCGCATATCCTGATGCTTTCATCTCTGGAAAAAAATATTTACCAGCACCAGGCAGATGAGATAGGTATTTACAAAATGCTTACCAAGCCGGTAAAAATGTATGAGCTTTACAGTGTACTTTGCTCCATGTTCATTCCTTCCAAACCAGAAGAAAAATCTGTTACCATTACCCCGGCAATAAAAAATATCGGCAATAAAAATACTGTTATGGTTGTAGAAGATGACCCGATAAACATGATGCTAATCAACGAGGTATTAACTAAAATGGGTTTCGTAATTATTAAAGCAGAGAATGGCAAAAAGGCTCTTGAAATATTACCACAGCATAATCCGTCATTGATATTTATGGATGTTAATATGCCTGAAATGGATGGATATGCCACTACAAAAATGGTAAGAAAAATGCCGGAGCCATGGTGCAGTCTCCCAATTATAGCGCTTACTGCAGATGCTATGACAGGTGATAAAGAGAAATGTATTGAAGCGGGCATGAATGATTATGTATCCAAGCCGTTCAGAATTGAAGAAATAGAAGCTGTGCTAAAATCCAGGGTTGTGGGAGTTTAATTATATTCTCTGTCTATGATTATAGCGCTTACTGCAGATACTATGACAGGTGATAAAGAATGTATTGAATAAGAAGTAAAAGGAGCGTTTATTTTCTTTTTGGTCTCTCCGTCATTCTTTTAATAATATGAGGCAATAATGAATCATATTTAGGGAGTTGTTCAGGTGTACAGAGCGCTCTTACATCTTTAAAATGCCTGATAACAAACAGGTCCAGTTCTTTCTGCTCCTCGCCAATTACTTCTGCTTTTTGGATAATTATTGAATCGGGGATAGAAGGGTCGTACATCAGGTAATAAAAATCTTCTTTGGCTTTTTTGATCCCCTCAAAATGCGAGCGCATATTTTCCCAGAAAATTTTTTTCTTTGGTTCAAAAACGGCCATCTGCTGAGGAGTGAACCCAACTTCTTTTGTTAGTCTTTCACTAAATCCGGTTTTCTTAGTCTCTCCAGGAGGTTTATTGCACTTCATGAAAAAAACAAGCATTGCTATGTTTGTAAAAAGAAGAATAGCAATTATTATTAAAAGCGTTTTATTACGGGCAAGGGAATTCATCAAGGCATAACATTTTCCAGGTCATAAAAAGAACTAGTGCTGTATTCTTCGGCAATTATTAACTCAGAACGGTCGGAACTTTCCTGTTCATCATTAATTGAAAGAATAACAAGACTGTTCAGCAGCACAATCAAAAAAATGCTCAAAAAAGCAAATGTCGGACGGGTAATCGTACGGGTTAGTGATTCCCAAACGTTTACCTGTTTATTCAACAATCTTGCCTGCACCCTGGTATAAAAGAAGGGTGCCGGCTCCTGCCTTTCAATGCCCGACAGGCTCTCCATCACTTCCTCGACCCTTTTTTGCATTTCAGTATTTCTGTTCATAACGTATCATTTGACGAGAAATGGCATAAAAACTTGTGTTATTCGTCCTTTCCCTGGTAAAACGATTCAAGACTAAGCCTTAGGTTCTTCCTGGCCCGGTGCAAAAGCGACTCAATCGATGCCACTGTCAGCTTCATTATCTCGCTGATTTCCTGATAACTAAGGCCTTCTATACGGTTGAGGGTAAAGGCGATCTTCTGTTTTGCAGGCAACCGGTCGATGGCTTTAAACAATTCTGCCGCTTTTTCCTTGTTATCCAGCTTTACGCCGGGATGAACAAAATCCGGTGGATCATATACCAATTCTTCGTTTGCGCCAAAAAGGCTCTGTATAAAGGCAAAGCGTTTTTTTCTCTTTTTTCTTCTAAGATGATCCATCGATTTTGAAACCGCTATCCGGTACAGCCACGTAGACAATTTCGACTCCCCTTTAAATCCATTGATAGATTCATACAGTTGAACGAATACTTCCTGCGCCACATCTTCCGCATCTTCGGAGTTTTGAACAATTCCAAGCGCTGTATTATACACCAATCCTTGTGACGCTTTCACAATTTGTTTAAAAGCAGATTCATCGCCCTGCTTCAACCGTTCAATTAATTCCCATTCATTCAATACCGTTAGGATTGCAGGAAGCGATATTACGGATTTCTATTCTAATATACCGCGCCTGCAGCACGAAGGGAAAAGAAACAACTTTCCACTAACATTTTGACCCCTTCCGAACAGAAGACTACCCCGTCAGGAGCAGAATATCTCATTTCTTACCTCCGAAATTCCTGAGCCTATAGCTGAACGTTAGCATAAAATACTGTTGCAGCACCTGGGTACGCACGTCTTCTATATAAGTTTCTGTTGCTGTACGGCTAATACTTTGGTTTTGTTTAAGCAAGTCGAATACAGTGATCCTCAGATCCGCATTCTGGTTCTTTAAAAACTTCTTCCCGGCACTTAAGTTCCACAACCAGAAACTCTGGTTATATCCGTCTGTAAGCCCGCTGTAAGATTGATTACTCAGATTATTCTGCAGGAACCATCCTTTATTACTCAATAAATTAATTTCTATTCCGGCATTCTGTGTAAAATAATTGTTGTTCAGATCGGGTTGAATAGAATTATTCACATCATTAAAATTAGCAGTGTATGATAAATTAAAATCGACATGCTCGCTAACATTACTAGCGATTACCGCACCAAAAGAATAATTCTGGGTTTTAGATTCATTAGATGCATTATTAATTAAGCCAGGTGTTTCGGCATAGCTATACCCTGCATTTAAATTAATGTTCGATTTGATAAACTTAAGAGGTGTGCTAAATGTAAAAAAGGATCTGATGCTCCTGAAACCATCCAGATTTACCGGTTTGGTCAGTTGCGAACCACGGTACAACATCACAGAGTTAGAGATCACAGAGTCCTGCGAAGCGATAAATGTAGCGTTAGCTACATAATCATCGGTTTGTTGTAAAAACACATTGGCAAAAAAACTTTGCCCCCTGGAACTATTGGTATAGGTGTAACGAGCGGTAATTCTATGAGAATACTCCTGGTCCAGATTAGGGTTCCCGGTTCGCAAAAATAAGGGGTTGCTGTTATTAATCACATCCTGCAACTGGTCGATACCAGGTGCATTCGTAGAGGTGCGGTAATTAACATTTATCCTGCTTTTTTCAGAGATCTTTGTTCTCCACATCAACGTAGGAAGGAAATTATTAAAATTACGATCAACAGTAACCGCAACAGGAAATATTCTTTCTCCCGATAAATTAGCATTCTGGAATGCCAGTCCCACCGAAAAAGATTTATCCTTTCCCCCAACACGATAGCTTACCCCTGCATTTTGCGTGGTATATAAATTATCGTATTTATTGGATAACGTGGAATCACGTATTGAATATTTATCAGTAACACCATCAAAAAGATATGTTTGCTGGTTGGCATTACTTTTCCTCCACGAGGGGTTATAATTAAACTGGAGCTGGCCATTTTTGCCAACGGGTTCAGTATAGGCCACATTAGCAGAAATATTATACCCCTTGGTAGATTGATCAGAAAACTGCTTTAGTGTATCATTCTTCGCCCCACTCCCGTAATAACTATTAACCGCGCTCAAATATGTTTCACCATCCTGGTTATTTAAACCCGTATTCAAATTCATTGAAATGCTTCTTCCTTTTTTAGCAAAAGAGCGGCGATAAAGAATTCCATTATTAATATTATACCCACCGGTACTTCTCGAATTACTGTTTGCCGACTGGCTTGTAATTCCATTGCTTTTAAATGAATTAATCCCTGTTACCTCACTTAATGAATTATTGTCCTGAAAGCTGATATTAGGTGTAAATAATAATGTATTAGCAGAATCAATTTTATATTCAACTCTTAAATTATCCCGGTGATTATTATTTTTTGAGGACGAAAAACTACTTTCATCGTATAGCTGGCTGCTGTCGCCGGTAAGAAAAAACTCGCGGCTCACCTGTTCATCGCTTGCATTTCTGGAATGGTTATAAAAATAACTTCCGGTCGCTTCTACCTTTTTGCTCCAGAGATCAGAATAATTTATACCGAATGCGGTTGTTTTACTAATTCCACCCTGCTGACCCACGAGAAAATTACCACTGCCCGGGCCCATATTAAAATTTCCTCTTCCCTGTCCACCGCCCCGATTGCCACCACCACCTCTTCCTCCTCCTCCCCGTGCCCGATTGCTGCTGCTGGTTACTCCCAATAGATCTTCGGTCGCAAAGTTCTGTTGATTGATATTATTTGTTTGTCCGACCAGTGATATTCTCTGGTCCTTATTAAAAATGCTAACATTTCCCCCGGCAGCGTACCGTTCATCAGTTCCGAAACCAGCATATAGCCTTCCAAACTGGCCGTTTTGCATTCCTGCTTTTGTAACAATATTGATAGACTTTGTGGTTGTTCCATCATCAAATCCGGTAAACCTCGCCTGGTCGCTTAACCTGTCAAACACCTGTATTTTATCAATGATTTCTGCAGGAAGGTTCTTGAGTGCTGCAGTGGCATCATCTCCAAAAAAGTCGCGGCCATCAACGGTTACTTTTCTGACATCTTCTCCCCCGGCCTTTACAGTACCCTGTTCGATAGTAATACCTGGCATTTTTTTGATCATATCATCAGCATTTGCATCAGGATTTACTTTAAATGAGCTGGCATTATATTCAAGCGTATCATTTTTCTGTTTTACGGGCGGGGTTTGAGCCTGCACGATCACTTCTGCCAGCAATGTCCCGTTTTTTGGAACAGGAATGATGCCCAGGTCAAGTGAACTATCCTTAAGAGATACCGGTTGCACTGTTTTATCGTACCCAACAAAACTGATGGTAAGAAGGTATTGACCGCGGGGAATATTTCTGAATTCAAATCCGCCCGTGGCTGATGAAACTGTACTATATTTAAAAGCTGTATCAATAGAAAGTGAAAGAATAATGGTTGCACCTGTTAAATGGGTACTGTCGTTCAGGTCCTGTACAGAACCTTTAATACCAAGGGTTTGTCCAAATAAAATTTGTGTAACTAAAGTACTGATTAACAATAAATTAAATTTTAGAAACATAATAATCAAATGTGAACCTTTGACGCCAACTCAAATAAAAACATGCGGATAAAAACAATTATCTTGCAGTCCTTTTTTTAAACACTTAATATGGAATACGGAAAAATTATTGCGGTAACTGGTTTACCTGGATTGTTTGAATTGTTAAATAGCAAAAATGACGGGGCTATCGTACGCTCGCTCGACGATAAAACCACCAGGTTCATTTCATCAAGGGTACATAATTTTTCGCACCTTGAAAGTATTGAGGTGTTTACCGTTAGGGATAACGTAAACCTTATCGATATTTTTAATGCAATGGATAAGGAAGAAGGCAAAATTCCTGATGGAAAAGATGCCGCTGCACTTAAAAAATATTTCGAGAAAGTTTACAGTGATCTTGATTTCGAAAGGGTATATACCAGCGATCTGAAAAAGATGGTTAAATGGTATGAAATATTAAAGAAAAATAAGATCGAAATAAAACTGACTGAGGCGCCTGCCGAAGCAGAGGAAGACCAGCCAGAAGAGGCACTGGTAGCAGAAAAGAAAAAAGCCACTTCCGCACAGGGAGGGCCGAAGGCTGACGAAGGCGGCAAAGCTTCCGCGGCCGAAGCCAGAACCACAACTGTTGAGAAAAAACCAGCCGTAAAAGCAAAGGCTGAAGAAAAGCCCGCCGCCGAGGTTTCGGCAGGCAAGCCGGCAGCTAAAAAGAAAGCTGAGCCCAAAGAAAAACCCGCCCCCGCTCAGCGAGTGCCAAAGTCCGACGAAGGCGTTAAAGCTACGGCAGGCAAGGACGCCGATGCTTTAGCAAAGGAGGCCAAAAAAGCCGCCGCTAAAAAAGCAGCACCTAAAAAGAAATCGTAACATGACAGCAGATATTAAAAAATTACCCAGGAAATTTTTACCAGAAGATTTCACTGTAACCTCATGGGATAAACTCGAGCCATATTTCAAAGAATTATCTGATAGACCATTAAATTCAAAACCAGAACTCGAAAACTGGTTGAAAGATGTCAGTGAGCTGGAAGCAGTAGTAAGTGAAGACGCATGCTGGAGACAAATAAATATGACTTGTGACACAGAAAATAAAGCGCTTGAAGAAGCCTTTACTTTTTTCTGCATGCATATACAGCCATTTATTCAACCCTATGCTGATAAACTAAACAGGAAATTGGTTGAAAGTCCTTTTATTAAAGAACTAGATCAGCAGAAATATTATACTTATCTGCGTAGTATCCGTAAAAACATTGAAATATTCCGCGAAGCAAACGTTCCCATACAGGCAGAAATGAGCGTATTGCAGCAACAATATGG
The DNA here is from genome assembly GCA_964387165.1 of uncultured Chitinophagaceae bacterium. GTDB lineage: Bacteria > Bacteroidota > Bacteroidia > Chitinophagales > Chitinophagaceae > Flavitalea. Next base: position 11,531 of record CAYLVR010000003.1, read on the forward strand.
AGTAATTTCCGGTAAAATGACCGTTACTATTAACGGTGAGGAATATACGCTGCAACAGGCTTCTAAATTCCTTGAAAATGAAGACAGGAAAGTAAGGGAAGAGGTGTACAGGAAAATTAATGAACGCAGGCTGCAGGATAAAAATGAATTAAACAACCTGTTTAATTCATTAATACAACAAAGAGATAAGATCGCGAAGAATGCAGACTTTGAAAATTTCCGCGATTATAAATTCAAAGAACTCGGTCGTTTCGATTATACAAAAGAAGATTGTTACCAGTTCCATGAAGCAGTAAAACAACATGTGCTTCCACTGGTAGATATGATCTATGAAAATAAAAAAAAGAAATTAGGCCTTGATAATTTAAGGCCCTGGGACCTTGAGGCTGAACCTGCTGGTACAACACCGCTGCATCCGTTCAAAGATGGAGAAGACCTTTTAAATAAAACTATTTCATGCTTCAGAGAACTACATCCTTTCTTTGCAGAGTGCCTGGTGAAGATGAATGAAATGAAAAGGCTCGATCTTGACAGCCGTAAAGGAAAAGCGCCCGGGGGTTATAACTGCCCGTTAGCAGAAACCGGTGCTCCGTTTATTTTTATGAACGCTGCAGGGCAAACAAGCGATGTTACAACAATGGTTCATGAAGGCGGACATGCAGTACATTCATTTCTGGCCCATCCACTCGAGTTAAGTTCTTTTAAGGAATATCCCATGGAAATCGCTGAAGTAGCCAGCATGGCAATGGAATTATTCAGCATGGAGCACTGGCAGTATTTCTTCTCCAATAAAGAAGAATTATCAAGGGCTAAAATAAAAGAGCTGGAAAAAGTGCTGACAATATTTCCCTGGATCGCTACCATAGATAAATTCCAGCACTGGGTATATGAAAATCCAGCACATAGCGAAGACGAAAGAACTACGAAATGGGTTGAGATCCTCAATGAATTTTCTTCGAAAGTGGTTGATTACAGTGGATTGGATCAATATCGTGCGGCAAGCTGGCAGCGCCAGTTACATTTATACGAAGTACCGTTCTATTATATCGAATATGGGATCGCACAGTTAGGGGCAATAGGAATGTGGAAACAGTTTAAAGAAGACCAACGGTCGGCGCTTAATAATTACATTAAGGCCCTGAGTGAGGGGGGAACCAAAACACTTCCGGAATTATATAAGACGGCAGGGCTCGAGTTTAACTTTTCGCCCCACCACATCCGTGAGTTGATGAACTTTGTACGGAAGGAAATGATTAGCCTGGAGGAGACGTTGTCTAAGAAAAGTTAAATTCAAAAATACCCCTATTGTGGTATTGAAAATTGTTCAGACTCAATATATCTTTATGGTCCAATTGAGATTAATACACAGGATATCAGTTGACCACTAACAAACCGTAAAAATAATTTGAAATAGCTACTAATCAGAGCCTTAACCAAGAGTCCCTTTGTTTCTACAAAGGGGCTTTCTTTATTAAATCCCGTTTCGCAACTGCAGGGAGATCTTTATTGGCAGTCTTCACAAATTCCACTCACTATCATCTGGCTTTCAAACGGTTTAAATCCTTTGGGTAATTTTATATCAGGAACCGTTACAGAATCCAAACAAATAGTCTTACCACATTCAGTGCAAAGAAAATGAACATGATTGTCGTGATGATGACCTTCGGTACAATCATCCTTACATAAAGCATAGCGTATGGAATTATCGGAAGTAGGAATAGTATGAATAATTCCTTTCTCCATAAAAGACTGTAATGTTCTATAAACCGTTACGCGGTCAAACTTTTCGCCTGTACGTTTTTCAATATCTGCATGCGCAAGTGCCCCATTGCTGCCGAGAAATAATTCCAGAATACTTTTTCTGCTGCTGGTTACACTGAGCTGGTTCTTTTTTAATATGTTATCAACATTAATTGTTTTCATAATTAACTCCTCAATTGCCGAAAAGATTATTTACAAATCTCGTGGTTGATGCGGGCTCATTAAGCAATACCTGTATATCTTCTTCCAATTCCTTTATTTCTTTCTTTTTTAATCCGTCGTATATTTTTTTTCTCACTTTCCCATTCTTATCAACTAACGCAAAAAACTGTGTGTGCAGAAACTGTTCTTCGATATTGTGCATATTGTTTTTCGGATCATCCAGCAAATAACTCACGCGCGCGGCATTATAAAGACTGTCCTTTTCGCCTGTAAGAAAAAACCATTTTGATCCGTCAACCTGCATTGAATCTGCATAATGTTTTAGCTGAGCCACACTATCCGTTTCAGGATTGCATGTATGTGATAATATTGCAAAATGAGGTTCGTTCTTATATTTTTCATAAATGATCCTCATGTTATCATTTAAAATAGGGCAGATGCCTGTACAAGTAGTAAAAAAGTATTCGACTACATAAACCTTTCCTTCCACATCGCGCTCGGTTACCTGTTTCCCATCCTGGTTGGTAAAACTAAACGGCTTCACATCATTTAGTACGGGGAAACTTTTCACTCCATAACCCGGTATGATGGCTTTCAATATTAAAAAGAATCCCAGGATCAGCGCCGTAAAGAACACTGTATAAAATATCGATTTTCTACTCATTTGCGCAAAGTTACGGATAGATATTTACCCCCGCCGCATTCGTGGAGGCCCGGTAGCGCGACTCTCTCCTGAACCGGGATTAGTAGCCATTTTCCTTTTGCAACTTTGTTGCATTAAAGAAATATTTCCTACATTTGACCGATGAAGTTCAACTGGGATGCTTTAGGGATTGCGACGTCTGTAGCTTGTGCTATACATTGCGCGATTCTGCCACTGGTCCTGAGTTCCCTTCCAATACTAGGGATGAACATCATCCATAATACTGGTTTTGAGTATTTTATGATATTCCTGGCGTTTGCCATTGGTACTTATTCTCTCTGGCATGGCTATCGCAGGCACCACCACAGTTTTACACCCATCGTTATTTTTACTGTAGGTATTGCTTTCCTTGTAGCCAAGCAGATATGGCACGAACACCAATACTGGTTGCTTTCCCTGGCTATAGTTGCTATCATCTGGGCTCACCTGCGCAATTATCGTTCTTGCAGGGTACATAATCATGCACATGCCGAGGATTGTGATCACTAGCCCTTTTCCAAAGGAAATCTTAGGACAATCATAAAGCATAACTGCAGGGGATTTCTTTTAAATAGTCGTATTTTTGGGTCAAATAGTGTGATATGATTAAAACAGGCAACCCGGTAATCAGCATTTATACAGAAATGACTCCTAACCCGGAAACAATGAAGTTTGTGGCTAACAAACTCCTGTATCCAGGCAAAAGCCTTGACCTGCCGGATATTGAAAGTGCAAAAGTTTCTCCCCTGGCAACCGAACTTTTCGGTTTCCCTTTCATAAAAGCCGTATTTATCGCCAGCAATTTCGTTACGCTTACAAAAACAAATGAAACGGAATGGAGCGATGTAATTCCATCTATCAGACAATTTCTTAAAGACTACCTGGAAGAAAATAAGCCAGTTATTAACGAAGATGAAGTAGCAACAATGCGTGTTGAAAGCAGCAATGCTGTTAGCGCCGATGATGATGATGTGGTAAAAAGAATCAAGGAGCTACTCGAAAATTATGTGAAACCTGCTGTTGAAATGGACGGCGGCGCCATACAATTTAAAAGTTATGACGAGGGCGTTGTAAATCTAATGCTACAGGGTTCATGTTCAGGATGCCCATCTTCGATGATCACATTAAAAGCGGGTATCGAAGGCATGATGAAAAGAATGATTCCCGAAGTTAAAGAGGTGGTTGCCGAAGCTGAATAATTTAATTCAGGATTACGAAGAAAATTGCAATAATTGGTCCGGAATCAACTGGCAAAAGTACATTGTGCAGCCAGCTCGCAGCTCATTATCAAACAATATGGGTTCCAGAATATGCACGCGAATATTTAGTTAAATACGGTTCCAGTTATTCATTTGACGATCTTCTAATAATTGCGAAACAACAATTATTACTCGAAGATGAATACACATTAAAAGCAAACAACAAACTGTTCATCGATACAGAAATGTACGTGATGAAGATATGGTGCGAATTTGTTTTTGGCAGAACACACCAATGGATACTCGATCAGATTGCGTCACGCCATTATGATCTCTATTTATTATGCAATACCGATCTTACCTGGACCAAAGATGAATTAAGAGAATACCCTGATATAGAACCCCGCCGGAAATTGTTCAATATGTATAAGGATAACATGATCAATCAGCATGTTCCCTGGAAGATTATTGAAGGAGCGGAAAATGAAAGATTACAATCAGCAATTAACGCAGTGGACCAGCTATAGAATATTATTTTATTCTGCCTGGCTTATGCTTCACCTGGTTCAGGGATCGGCCACCGAATTATTTGACGATGAAGCATACTACTGGGTCTATTCACTCTTTCCTTCATGGGGCTATTTCGATCATCCTCCCATGATTGCACTGCTCATCAAAGCTGGATTTTCAATATTTCATAATGAATCCGGCGTAAGATTATTTATTGCTGTTCTTTCTACACTATCTATTTATCTCATTGAAACTTTACTTGAAAAGAAAAACCTGCCTTTGTTTTTTGCTATCTGTGGATCACTTGCCCTTGCCCAGATAGGTGGAGTGATGGCTGTTCCTGATATTCCACTAATTTTCTTCGTGGTATTATTCTTCTGGCTTTACAGACGGTTTATCAATCGCATGAATGTAATAAATACCATATTGATAGGAATATGTATGGCATTGCTCATGTACACTAAATATCATGGTGTGCTGGTAATTATTTTTACCGGCTTGTCAAATCTTAAGCTGCTTAAAAAACCCCAGCCATATTTCGCCGTTTTAATTGCCCTCGTACTTTTTTTCCCGCATATTTACTGGCAGCATTTAAATGGTTATCCTTCTTTTCAGTTTCATTTATTTGAACGTAATGAAGATAACTATGAAATAAAACATACGGTTGAATATATTCTTGGACAGATCATACTTGCCGGCCCAATAATGGGATGGTTGCTGATAGCTGCCGCCCTATTATACAAACCGGTCTCTTTAACAGAACGCGCTCTTAAGTTTACTTTTATTGGCGTATATGTTTTCTTTCTAATAAGCACGCTGAAGGGAAGAGCAGAAGCCAACTGGACAATTCCCTCATTTATAGGAATGATAGTGCTTAGCCATCAATATTTAATTGCCCACGATAAATGGAAAAAACGGCTTTATTACAGCCTTCCTGTAACTCTTGTACTGGTATTCACTGCGAGGATATTAATGATGGCTGATATGCCACCCAAATGGTGGCTGGTAAAAGATGAATTTCACCAGAATAAGATATGGGTGAATGATCTAAAACAAAAAGCAAATGGATTGTCTGTTGTGTTCCTTGACTCCTACCAGAAGCCTTCCAAATACTGGTTCTATGCACGCGATACAGCATTCGCACTCAACACCACCTCATACCGCCGCAATAATTATAATTTCTGGAAGATAGAAGATTCCCTGATAAACAAACCTGTATACATTGCTAACTATGGTAAAATGGACCGGTATTATTCTTTCTCAAGGATACTTATAGATAAAGTAAAAATTCACCAGATTAATGCTAATGAAGTTTCCGTAGGTTTCAGAACAAATACGCCACCTGGTTATTTACCTTATTTCAGAACCGAACCTTATAATAACTGTTACATTTACCTTACCATTTACAAAAACAAAAAACCATATCGCGATTATTTATCGAATATCATTCTTAAAGACATTACTAAAGAAAGCCAGGAAAATATCGTAACCTATAAACTTGATTCGTTACCAGCGGGTAATTATAAGGCCAAATTTTCGATAGGCACCTGCATACCAGGCAAATTATCTATGAACAGTTCTGCGTTTCATATTTTACTCAAGTAGTTTCTGCACATCAGGATCATTACTGATATTATTCATCTGCCGTTGAATATTTATATTTCTTGTAGCCACCCATTTTGATAAGGGTACAACAGTAAATACTTTCGGGTTAGGAAGGCAGGCTGCTATCATTGCAGCTTCTTTTTTCCATAATTTTTTTGCGGGCTTATTAAAATAAGCGCGGGATGCTGCTTCTATACCAAATATTCCCTTTCCTGTTTCAGTCACATTTAAATACACTTCAAGAATTCTTTTCTTACCCCAAACCAATTCGATCATAAAAGTAAAATATGTTTCCAGGGCCTTACGAAACCAACTTCTTCCCTGCCACAGAAACACATTTTTTGCTACCTGCTGGCTGATAGTAGAAGCACCCCGGATCTTAGTAGGTTGTTTCTTATTGTGGTCCATCGCCTTACCTATACTTTTCCAGTCGAAACCACTATGATCCGGAAATTTCTGGTCCTCCGAAGCTATGAATGCAAGTTTTGCATATGGGGATATTGCATCGTAACTAACATAATCCCTTTTTAAGCCATGGCCCGAAACCAAACTGCCTAATTGAGTAAGGGTTATTGGCGGATCAACCCATTTTAATAATAGTATATATACAAATTGCAGGAGAAAAAAAACTAACAGAACCCGTTTGGTTTTTCTCCATAGCCTTGGTACTAATCCTTTTGTTTTCATCAGAGTTTAATTATTCTTTTATAATTCTGATGGAACTTACGCTTCATTTATTTTTTAGTGAGCCACATTGTTCCTATTAGCAATGCCACTCCAAATCCAATCAATATAGTTCCTGAAATCTTGTTGATTAATGAAATATTATGTAGTGTCAGTCGTTTTCTCAACTTACCGGCCATAAATACTTTTAATATATCTGCTGCAATATTTACTGCAAGACAAATAGAAAATATAAGTATTCTTTCATTGAAGGAATATTTGCTGGCAAATGCCGCTGCCCATCCAAGCCAGAACAAGAACACTCCGGGGTTTAGCGTATTAATAAAAAAACCTGATGAGAATATGCTGGCCATCTGCACTTTGGAGAACTTTAATATTCCACCATCCTGGCTCTGTATTTTTATCTTTTTAAAGAAAATATAAAACACACCCATACTTATCAGGAACACGCTTCCAATGATACCGAGTACTTTGCTATACTCCATGAGGTGAGTAACAAGCTCCGAAAATGCATTGCTTAAAACAATAAGCACTACGTCGCTAACCCAAACACCCGCAATAAAACTCAACCCACCTTCTCTGCCGTTATTTAAACTTTGTTTGATAATGGTGAAGATCACAGGTCCGACTGATATTGCTAATACCAACCCCAGCGTTAATCCAGTTACAACAGCGTGCCACATGTCTGCAAATGTACCTTGTTATTCTAAAAAGCGTATCCACTCGTCGTACATCTTTCCTTTCATTACCCGAGGAAACTTATGCTGACCACCCATCTTGCCTTTGGAATCCATAAACTCCATAAATTTTGACTCAGAGAGTATTTCCAGATACATTTCTTTTAAAGCGCTTCCTCTTTCTACAGCGTAGTCGTCATTCAACTGCATAAGATAATTATCTATCTTTTTACGAAGTGCTTCGGCATCTATCTGGTCGTCGCAGGCCACCCACCATTTATGGGCAAAAAATAATCCATGAGGAATTCCTGCA
>CAYLVR010000003.1:19133-41623 GCA_964387165.1 uncultured Chitinophagaceae bacterium
TGTATCACCGATTAAATACCGCCACGCACCCGCGGCCGTACTTAACAATATTGCATAATTAGTTCCTTCTTCGATTTCATTAATAGTAAGCGTTTGCGCGTCGGGCTTAATATTCCCTTCAACATCAAAATTCTGATCATTGAACGGAACAAATTCAAAAAATATATGTTCGTTTAATGCGAGGCGCATGCCTTCTGCGTATTGACGGTCCTGGTAAGCAATAAATCCTTCTGAAGCCAGGTATGTTTCAATATAAGTCAGCGGTTTACTTATTAGTTTCTCAAACCCCTTTTTATATGGTTCAAAAGAAACGCCTCCATGTACGAAGAATGATAAATTGGGCCAGATATCATGAATGGTTTTAAGATTATATCTTTCGATGATCTTTTCTATGCATAATTGTATCCATGCAGGCACACCCACAACAAAACTGATATCCCAATTAGGTGCCTGTTCAATTATCGAATCAATTTTATCGTGCCAGTCTTTTGTTCTGGCAATTTTTTTCCCTGGCCTATAGAATGGTGTGAACCAAAACGGCGCTTTCTTGGCGGTTATTCCGCTTAAATCACCGGAATAATAACCCGGCCCCTTTTCCAGGTCGGTGCTTCCTCCGATCATGAGCCAGCCCTTACCGATACTCCTCACAGGAATATCGTGATAGGTGCGTAAGCTGATCAATTGTTTGATCATGATCATCCTGTTGCCACGCATCAGATCGTTAGTAATGGGGAGATATTTACTGGAGGCTTCTGATGTTCCTGAACTTAACGCAAAGAATTTGATTTTCCCAGGCCAGCAGACATCAGGAATGCCCTCAAGGGTTTTATGCCACCAGTCTTTATATATTTTATTATAGTCAAATAATGGAACGCGTTTTTTGAATTCCTTGTAGTGGTCCTTGCTGAGTAATATTTCGTCAAAATGAAATTGCTGCCCGAATTCTGTGAATCTGGCCTTGCTCATCAGTTTCCTTAAAACCCTAAGTTGTTGCCTTTCGGGCGATTTCCCAGGCAAATTCAAGGCTTTAGCAATTGATGGAGGCAATGAAATATCAAACAGAGCCATTCGAATTTTAGCCAGTTTTTATAGGCAGCTTCAAAAATACGGGATTGCCTCGTAGGGTCAACACGTTAATAGCAAAAAGTTTGTTTTAATGTAAACGCCAGGTGAGGCAGCATGCAATAAACGTATATTTAGGGTGTGATACTATCTGTAATCATTGTTAATTATAATGTTAAAATACTATTGCGCGAATGCCTGGATTCGGTTTCTACAGCAATAGCGGAACTTGATGCAGAGGTTTTTATTGTTGACAATGCCTCGACCGATAATAGTATCGAATTGCTGCAACCCCTGTTCCCACAATTCCATTTTATCAGGAATGACATAAATACCGGCTTTGCTAAAGCCAACAACCAGGCGCTGGCGCTCGCATCGGGTAAATTCATTCTTTTTTTAAACCCGGATACATTAGTACCGCCCAGTTGTTTTTATAAATGTATTTCGTTTATGGAACAACATGAGGATGCTGGTGCATTGGGGGTAAAAATGATCAATGGGAAAAATGAGTTTTTAAAAGAGTCTAAAAGGGGTTTCCCCTCTCCAATGGTAAGTTTTTGGAAAATGACAGGTATTGCTGGCCTATTTCCGCGCTCCCCGGTTTTTGCAAAATATTATTTGGGGCACCTGGATGAAAACACAATTAATAAAGTGGATGTTTTGTCGGGGGCATTTATGTTTGTGCGCAAGGATGTGTTAGATATAACGGGAGGATTTGATGAACGTTTTTTTATGTATGCGGAAGATATAGATCTGAGTTATCGAATTACGAAGGCAGGGTTTAATAATTATTATTTACCGGATGTAACGATAATTCATTATAAGGGTGAGAGTACTAAAAAAGACATTAAACACATTAAGCAATTTTATCTCGCCATGAGCCAGTTTGTTAAAAAGCATTACGGAACGGGTTTATATTCTTTATTGTTAGATATTGCTATTTGGTTTCGGGCGGGGGTGCATGCTTTTATTAAAAAATAAATCCCCCGGCGCTTCCGCGCCACCCCCTTTTTCAAAGGGGAGAGGTAGCTCCTAAATGAAAACTTCGCTTCCCTATTTGAGAAAAGGGTAGAAGGTATTTGTAAACACAATGTAAAACTGAAGAAGGATTTACTCATCTAATCTTCATTTCATCCAACTGTTTCTTTAAATGAAACATTTCATCACGAAGGCGTGCCGCTTCCATGAAGTCAAGATCGCGGGCAGCTTTTTCCATTTCCTTTTTAATTTTTGCAATTCCTTTTTCTAATTGGGGAATGGTAGCATATTCAGCTTGCTCTTCAGCCGCTAATAACACTGGTGGCTGGCCAGGAGCCAACGCGTGCGGATTGTTAGGATCATATCCTTTAATATCCAATACCGATGTTTGTGCAAACACCTGCTCCTTACTTTTTGTAACTGTTCTGGGGGTTATATTATGTTCTGTATTAAATGTAACCTGTTTTTCTCTCCGCCTGGTAGTTTCATCAATCGTTCTCTGCATGCTCTCAGTCATTTTATCCGCATAAAATATTACAAGCCCATCAACATTTCTCGCGGCCCTTCCGGCAGTTTGTGTAAGCGATCTCTCATTCCTTAAAAATCCTTCTTTATCGGCATCGAGTATAGCCACTAAAGAAACTTCCGGCAGATCCAATCCTTCCCTTAATAAATTTACACCGATCAGCACATCAATTATACCTAATCGCAATTCCCTTAATATTTCAACCCGCTCGAGTGTATCCACCTCGCTATGGATATATTTCGACTTAATATTAATCCTTTGCAGGTACTTGTCCATTTCTTCCGCCATTCTTTTGGTAAGAGTAGTTACCAACACACGATCACCTTTTTTAATTCTTTTATCTATTTCATCAAGCAGATCATCAATCTGGTTGACACTTGGTCTTACTTCAATAGGCGGGTCAAGTAATCCCGTTGGCCGAACGACCTGTTCAACAACAATTCCTTCTGTTCTTTCCAGTTCATAATCGCCGGGAGTGGCAGAAACAAATACAACCTGGTTGACCATATTCTCAAATTCATGAAAATTCAGTGGCCTGTTATCCAATGCCGATGGTAACCTGAATCCATAATCAACCAGAACTAATTTCCTACTCCTGTCACCACCATACATTCCACTTATTTGTGGAACGGTCTGATGACTTTCATCTATTACACATAAAAAATCTTTTGGAAAATAATCCAATAAACAGAAAGGTCTTGAGCCTGGTTTTCTTCTGTCAAAAAACCTTGAATAGTTTTCTACTCCATTGCAAAAACCTAATTCGCGTATCATTTCCACATCAAAATTCACTCTTTCACTTAACCGCTGTGCTTCAATAAATTTACCTACCGTTTTAAAATAATCTACCTGAGCGGTCATCTCATCCTGTATCTCCATTAATATTGTATGCATCATATCCTTTGGAGCCAGGTATAAATTAGCAGGAAATATAGCGGCGTTTTCCAGCTTCATTATTCTTTTGTTGTTCTTTACATCAATGCTTTCTATTTCTTCAATCTCATCACCAAAAAAAGAAATACGGTAACCATAATCGAGATAAGGTAAATTAATATCTACGGTGTCGCCTTGTACACGAAAAGAGCCTCTTCCAAAATCACCCTGGCTGCGTGTATATAAAGAATTAACAAGTGAATGAAGAAATCCCTGCCTTGAAATAGTTTGTCCCGGCTGAATACGAATAATACTGTTTTCATATTCCGTTGGGTTACCAATACCATAAATGCAACTTACAGAAGCCACAACAATAATATCTCTTCTACCGCTCAATAATTGTGTGGTTGCCTGTAATCTCAATTTATCCAGTTCCTCATTAATACTTTGATCTTTTTCGATATAAGTATCACTTACCGGCATATAGGCTTCCGGCTGGTAATAATCATAATAACTCACGAAATAGCCAACAGCGTTATCGGGAAAGAATTGTTTAAACTCTCCGTACAATTGCGCCACCAGGGTTTTATTATGCGTTAATACCAGGGTTGGCTTTTGTACATTCCTGATCACATTTGCCATCGTGAATGTTTTTCCTGAACCCGTTACGCCCAATAATGTCTGGTAACGTTCTCCGTTAAGGATTCCATTCGTCAATTGTTCTATTGCCTGTGGCTGATCGCCTGCAGGTTTATATTGAGTTTGTAACGTAAAGCCCATAAATTAATTTTTAAATCCCCCGTTTCGTTTGCGCTGTCGCTAAAGCTGTAGCGCACGCAATTTAACACGCGGTTAGCGCAGTCGCGAAACTTCCCTTTTTTTCAAAGAGGGAGCGAGAGAGTCTTTCACTTCTTCTTTATTCTTAATAGCTCGCCGGAAAGGATCCCAACTTATTTTTAACTTTCCATCATCATCTGTGCGAACGCGCAATCTTAAACTTACACCTTTTTTTGCTTTTCCTCCTTTTCCAAGGTCGGTATCGGCCTGGCTACGGGTAAGATTATTCAAAGGAAATTTAATGCTCATATCCGTTCCCTTTTTATAATCATAAATGCCTTCAACCGAAAAATTCAATGCTGTGGATCTGATTTCCATCGGGTTAACGATAAAAGCAGTTCCTTTTATATTCAGAACATTTTTAAGCTCAGCGAAACTAACCTGTGAAAAATCCTGTTTTTTAAACGCCTTTTCACCTATTTCCATCAACGGAGCAAAATTATTTAATTCTCCTTTTTCAAGTACAAAATCAATTTTTCCTTCCGAAGCATCTGTAACCACTTTCGCCTTGTTTGTTATAGAAGTATTAAATACTATATTGGCCGATAATTTACCTTTCAGATTTTTTGTGGTAATGGCATCCTGTCCGAAATTGTCGAACGCTGCAAATAATTGTGGCACGTCCATATTCACCATTTTCGTGCGAAGAGCAACGGGATTATAGCTGGCGCCGTTTTTTATACTGCCATTCACCTCCATCGTTCCACCTGCATGTTTAAAAAACACTTTCTCCAGCGACAACTCCGTTTTTTTCATGATCACATCGGCAGTAACTGCTGTTGCGCGGAAGGTTTTATATTCCATGACAGGTGTTTCTAACAACACATACACGTCACCATCATAAAACATTTTATCAATTCTGTTAGCTATAGATTTTGAACTTGTTTTGCTTGCCGAAGTTTTGGGCTCAGATAAAAACCCCATAAAATCTTCCAGCCCAACATAAGGCGAATATATTTTCCATCTTACATCTACCTTTTCCGGTTCCTTATTTAATATCGAAACAAAATTCTTCGCAGTACCACCCATTCTCAGTTTTGTTCCACCGGTCTCAGCCGTAAATTTTTCGATAATAAGATCATCATTTAAAAACTGCAAGGTCCCGTTAAGGTTTTTAAGTATTATGTTCCTGGGTATATATTTAACAACCGCATTCGAAATATTTACTCTTCCATCCATTCTGTCAACCAACGAATCTCCACGCCCTTCGGGGCCATTAATAAGAAGATTTATTGCTGCTTTTCCTCCTTCAATATTAAATACCGAACTACCGAAACTATTTACCGATTTAAGATCAATATCCATGATCACACGAGCTGCGGGATTATATTTATATAACGTTTTTCCTGTTAGCTCCACGCTTATATCGACGGGCTTGTCAAAACTCAAAGAATTTAATTTGGCTACAAGTGAATCATGTAATACCGACACGGCCTCGTTATAATCAACATGGTAAGTATTTATTTTCAGGTTGAAGTCGGGAGATACTTTATCCATATGAAACTTCCCGTTAAAATGATATGGGTGTTTATCTATGGTAAGCGATACATTTTTAACCAGTATGTCATTTTGCTTCTTATCTATTTGCAATAAAAAATCGCCCTGTAAAGATTTTCTTTTTAAATAACTTCCTTTATTTGTATTGAATGCAAGGCTGTTAACGATCATGTCGATCTTCGTCTTTATATTAAGCATCCCGCCTTCATCGCTGATATTACATTTTAATTTTTTGATCATTCCCTCGTGCAACTTGTAACGTTGTGCATTGGTATAAGTAAGTTTTACGCTATTAAAAACTATTTCGGGGAATTCTTTTTCGCCCTCCGACGGCGATCGGCCAGCGCTTGCGGTGTCGGACGAAGCTTTACCGCCTTCGTCGAGCTTCGGCGCTTGCTGAGCGGAGTTGGGTTTTTCATTTTTTAACACGTATTCATTACTAAAGCCCGTTGTATCTGTTACGATATTGATTGATGCGTTTCGTACCAGTACTTTACCAATTGTTGTGCGGCCAGCCAATAAACCTTTCAGATTAACACTGATATAAATATCTCCTGCGGTTAATAATTCTTTTTTATGGATAGCATATAAACTATCTTTTAAATTAACATCTGATAACTGGAGCGATAACTGAGGAAACGTTCTGATAAGGCTAACCGACAGGCCGCCGATATTTACATCGCCCCTGGTTTGTTTATGAATTACAGAAGATATTTTATCAATTAATTTCCTTTCGTTTAAATTAACGTAGGCCAGTAATATTATCCATGTAGCTATTAATATTCCTGCAAGCCAGGCGAGTGTTTTTAAGCTGTATCGTAATACTTTATTCAATAATCCTTTATTGTTGGATCTTTCTTTCAAGGTATCCGGTGTAATCCGGAATCTCGACCTCGTATTCTTTAGTCATAAAAGGCGAGGTAAGAACAAAATCGGCCGTCGAGCTGTCACACGCAACAATACAGTTCCAGGCTATGGCAACTCTTAACAGGGCTTTAACGTCGCTGTCATGAGGCTGCGCTTCCATTGGATCCCAAAAGAAAATTAAGATATCGATGAATCCCTGGGCTATCATTGCGCCAATCTGCTGATCCCCACCTATAGGGCCACTAAGCAATTTCGATACCGGGCGGTCGAGCTGCTCTTCCATCATCCTTCCTGTTGTGCCGGTGGCAAAAAGCTCATGTCTGGAAAGTTCAATCCTGTTACGTTCTACCCAGTCAACAAGCTCTTTTTTTTTCTTGTCGTGGGCCACCAGGGCCACTCTTTTTCGGGCAAGTACTTTTCTCGTTTTTTCCATACTCTTTGCATTCCTCCTTATGCCTGCGCCGGAGCTTCGTATGGCTGTCGGCCTGGGCGGTCGGGAGGGGTTGTGAACTAATATTTACTAATTATATATCGCTCTTATGGGCGAATAAAGGGCTATCAAACCCTGGCCAAAGGCAAAAAAATCGATAAAAGATAATTCTTTTTAAAGATTTTTTAACTCTAAAAAAATAATTTTCAATGAAATACAAAGTTTTCCACAAAGAGGCATTAGTTTTGTTGATAACTTTTAGAACCTACTACTACCATTAAATTTCTATGTTCAGAACACTGCTTTATATCAGCATGGGCCTGCTACCGCTTTTTGCCCATACCCAATCGGCGCCTTTGCCTGCGTTCGTTACGCCTTCAGAAGTAACGACCGAGGATCCCCATAAAATTATTTCAGACCTCAGATTGTCGATTATTGACAATTCAAGGCTTTCCTTAACCTGGTCCGTGAACGGCGACCTCCCTGATTTTTTTATTATTGAAAGAAGTGAAAACGGCAAAACATTCGAAGTTGTAACAGTATTAAACAACCTGGAAAAAAAACCTTCTTATCATTGGACAGATGACTCTCCTAAAAAAGGAAGAAGCTTTTACCGCATTAAATACTCATTCGGGCAGGGTCCTGTGCTGTACTCATCCACTGTTAACGCGGCGTTTGCGGGTTATATCGATTTCAAATTTTATCCCAACCCTGTTGATCATATCCTGATCGTGCGTTCTGACAATCCTATAGACGTTCATATCGCCGACGCCACCGGTAAAATAAGGATCACCGAAACCAGGGTACGCGGCATTCATACTATTAATGTTTCATCGCTGGAAAAAGGCATCTATCTCATCCGTTTCAGCAGCAAACTGACGAATATGGTCGCTCAGGAGAAGCTGATCAAGAATTAAATGTTAAAATTTAAAGGGTTAAATTTCTGTTGTAAATGTCGCATTAGACCCTTACTTTTACAGCGGTTTTTCATAGGATATTGGATTTTAAAAACGGGGTTGAATTTTTATTCTGACCCCTTTTTTATTTTTAGTACTTAATAGGAAGCGCGGCCCTGACAGTATCCCATGCCATTAACAAATTTGCGTTATTGTTTTTATTGACAAACTGCATAGTAAACACATCGTACGCCCGCGATAATCCAGTAACGGGGATATCAAAAGAATAAACATCACCGAGGTCATGCACTTTTAGCCCCCAGGTGTACAGGTCATTATTCAGTTTTATGGTCCATTTATCTTTAAAAGGAATACAGTAAATAATATATCTTCCTTTTTTTACTTTCTGCTCCATAATAGTAACATCTCTGAAAAACTCAATTTCTGTGCTTTCATTTGCGCCCAATCTCCAATAAGATCCATATTTAACAACATTGCCAAATATTGAACGGTCTTCTTTTATCGGCCTGCTGTAAATAACACGTGCCACAGGCAGCTCTTTTGTTTCGCCCGACATTTTCAATACGGGATAATCTTCCGGTAAGTAGATCATATCCATTGGCGATTTATCCAGCACAGACCTTGCTTTATCGGAGACTGTATTATTAAGGGGCTGAGCGATCTGTGATTGTTGATGCTGATGGTTTTCGGCAACTTTTTCTTTACAAGCGCTTAACAAAATGATTATCGTGAGGTATTGCAGAATACGCTGCATCTTTCGGGAAAACATTCAGTGAATATCTGAAAATTTTTCGAGAGAATATGACCTTAGCTGAGGAAAGAATTCTTCATAAGCCGATTTCAGGCTTTCGTAATTATCTTTAAATACCCGGTATGCAGGCTCGCTTTCAGAAATATACCTGGCCCTGTGTACCAATCCTTCAAAACTGTTTTTGATGCCAAAACTGAACTGGTAATTAAATAGCCAGTTATGCATGCGCATATACGGAAAAATATTTCTGAATGTATTTGGCAGAAGGGGCTCAAAGCGGGCAATATCATTATACAATCTCTGGGTAAAATCCTCAAAATCTTCTTCTCCCAGATCTGCCAGTTGAAGCGCGAGGAAATGATCATACACCACGTCAAGGAATGCCCCGCTGTACAATCCATATGCAGGCCTGAACACCTTCCTCATCTCTTTGTTTATATCATGATCGTCTGTAAACTGATCTATTGAGCGGTGAAGTTCTATTCCTTTAAGTATGCCCGGCTGGTAATCGTATTTTTTTCTTCCTTTAACAAAATCACTGATCAGGTTCCCTGTTAGTACTTCAGGGTCATCAAAAGAAAGATATGCATGCGCGAGAAAATTCACTTAAACAATATACAAAAAAATTACCAGGAAGTGTAACATTTTACCGGGGCAGGCGTCATAATGTGTATAACGCGTTATTCCAGCAAAAAAATCAATACACTTAATCAAAGTAAACAATGAAATGTTCATGTAAAAATTTTCATCCCTCTTTGTGTTTAATGAGAACTTTTACATGTCAGGTTTCAGCATATTATTAAAAATAAAAAAACATACTGATGAAAAAGTTATGCATAATTGTAATAGTGTTTATACTATTTGCCACTCCCTCGTTTGCAAACGATTCGGTAAATTCAATTGTATTAAATTCTTTTAATAAAACATACACCAATGCAACAGCCACCGAATGGACCGTTACAAAAGATTTTACCAGGGTAAAGTTTTCTTTAGAAGGAGAGGTATTATACGCATATTATAATAATAGTACTGGTGAGCAAATAGCTATAACAAGAAATATCAAAGTATCACAATTGCCAATTGCACTTTCCCCTGTTATTAAATCAAAATATACTGATTATTACCTTGCTGATCTTTTTGAAATATCATCGGAATCAGAGACATTTTATTATGCTACCATTCGCAAAGAAAACAGTACGGTAATTCTTATAGCTTCACCATCGGATTCATGGAGGGTTTATAAGAAAGGAAAGGGTTGAGGAAATCCCCCTGCGGTCAGTGTTTCTGTGATGCTTGCACCGCCCCCTTTTTCAAAGGGGGAGGGTAAACTCACTGACAAATTAGGAGAAAGCAGGCCTCCCACATAATACAAGACTATAGGGGGATTTTTCTACCTTTGCCGCCTAATAAAATTAATATGAGCAAGGGACCTGTATCAGCATTTATTCAGCATCATTATCGTCATTTTAATTCAGCAGCGCTGGTTGATGCAGCCAAGGGCTACGAAACGCATTTGCTTGATGGTGGAAAAATGATGGTAACACTGGCAGGAGCGATGAGTACAGCGGAATTAGGACTTAGTCTCGCCGAAATGATCAGGCAGGATAAAGTAGCCATCATTAGCTGCACAGGCGCTAATCTTGAAGAAGACATTATGAACCTTGTTGCTCATAGTCATTATAAAAGGGTTCCTAATTACCGGGATCTTAGCCCCCAGGAAGAATGGGATCTTCTGGAAAACCACTACAATCGTGTAACCGATACCTGCATCCCGGAAGAAGAAGCGTTCAGAAGACTGCAGAAACATATTCATAAAGTATGGAAAGACGCCGACGATAAAGGGGAAAGATTTTTTCCGCATGAATTTATGTACCAGATGATCTTAAGCGGCGATCTGAAACAATATTATGAGATCGATCCAAAGAACAGCTGGATGATCGCTGCTGCTGAAAAGAATTTACCTATCGTTGTTCCGGGTTGGGAAGACAGTACAATGGGAAATATTTTCGCTTCTTATGTGATCAAGGGTGAAATAAAAGCAGTAACCATGAAAAGCGGTATTGAATATATGGTTTGGCTCGCAGACTGGTACCGTAAAAATTCAGCAGGAAAAGGTGTTGGTTTTTTCCAGATTGGCGGAGGTATTGCAGGTGATTTCCCGATTTGCGTGGTGCCGATGATGTACCAGGACCTGGAATGGCGCGACGTACCTTTTTGGAGTTATTTCTGCCAGATATCAGATTCGACCACCTCTTATGGTTCTTATTCGGGTGCAGTTCCCAACGAAAAAATCACCTGGGGAAAGCTCGACATCAACACACCAAAATTTATAGTTGAAAGCGATGCTACTATCGTGGCGCCTTTAATATTTGCGTATTTGCTGGGTTGGTAATTAGCAGGATATCTTATTCACTCTTGTTAAATGCCTTCCGCCTTCAAATTCCGTATCAAGAAATATATCCACCATTTCTTTTGCAACCGGTATGTCAACAAACCTTGCAGGAATGCAGATAATATTTGCATTGTTGTGCTGGCGCGAAAGCTTTGCTATTTCTGGTAACCAGCATAAAGCGGCTCTTATTCCCTGGTGCTTATTGGCAGTAATGGCCACTCCATTACCGCTTCCGCAAACAAGTATGCCCGAAGAAACTTCTCTTTTTTCTACTGCAAAGGCAACAGGATGTGCAAAATCCGGATAATCAGCGGAAACATTCTCGTATACTCCCATATCCTTCACCTGGAACCCTTTTTCCTGGAGGTGTTTCACTAGTTGGTCTTTGTATTCAAAACCAGCATGGTCGCTGCCGATAGCAATTATCTGATCAATGTCTAGCATAAAAATAATTTTAAACCCCTCTTTGGCGCACCGCGTGTGCCGGAACTTTGATGCACGTGGTTAGCGTAGGCGCAAAGTTAGAAATTTTATGCTCTCCATTTAGCTTCTTCTCTTTTATAAACCCTCTTTGACAACATAATACTGAATTCATAAAGCATAATAAGAGGAACACATACGATCATCTGGCTCATCCAGTCGGGAGATGGAGTTATAATTGCCGCAACGATCAATATAGCCACGTATGCATATTTTCTATAGGTTTTAAGGAACGCAGGTGTTACCAACCCTATTCGTGTTAAAACATAAGCAACTACCGGAAGCTGGAATGACAATGCAGACCCAAGGGTAATATCAACCAGGTTATCAATATAATCCGAAAGCATTGGCCTGGTTTCCACCATTTGGATAGCACCAAGTTTATAATTTCCTAAAAAACTAAAGGTGAATGGCGCCAGCAAATAATATCCAAAAGCCGCGCCGGTAAAAAAGAAAAATGAAACAAATACTATCGAGAATCTTGTAGTACTTAATTCTTTCGGAGTAAGTGCCGGCTTAATGAACCGCCAGAATTCCCAGAACACGTATGGAAAGGCTATAATAAATCCTGAAATAAAAGCGATCGATATACTCGACATAAACTGCGAGCCAAACGTGGTAGATTGTAATTCAAGATGGGCAACGGGCACGCATAAGCTATCTCCTAATCCCGCCCATTGACTAAACCTGCACAACGATTCGTAACTCACAAAATCAGGGCGGAGCGGTCCCATAATTACCGTATCAAAAAAGAAATCCATGTAAACAAAAATCACTATCGCTCCAATAAGCACCGCAATCAATGATCGTACAATATGCCAGCGCAGCTCCTCAAGGTGATCCACAAAATTCATCTCCTTGTCCTGTGCCCGCTTGTTTAAAAAAGATAACGCCATTCCATTAATTATTTTACTGCAGTATCTTGAGTCTTACCATTTCAATTCGTGTATCGCTTACGTGCAGTATCTCAAATTCGTAATCGTTAATAATTATCCTCTCCTTTAATTTAGGGATCGATTCATATTCATTAATAATAAATCCTGATAATGTTTCTGATGATTCGTCTGGAAATTCCAGGCCAAATTTCCCAATTAAATGATCCAGCTCCAGCCTTCCCGACAAAATATATTCTGTTTCGGATATTTTCTTTTCTTCAAATTCTTCCACATCATATTCATCTTTAATTTCACCAAATATTTCTTCAAGCATATCTTCCATCGTTACAATTCCTGACGTGCCGCCAAATTCATCCACAACCCATGCGATACTTTTTCTTTCTTTAGAAAACTTACTGATCAAATCAGTGGCGCTCATACTTTCAGGAATAGCAGGTATAGGAAGAATAATTTCTTTTAGTTTCTTAGGCTGTTTGAAAAGGTCAAGCTGATGCACATATCCTACTATATGATCTATATTTCCATCATACACCAACAATTTACTTAAGCGCGAATCAACGAATTTTTTTCTTAATTCTTCGATCGATGAGGTTAATAGAACACCTTCAATTTCTTTACGTGGAACAAGACATTCCCTAACCTTTATTTTAGGGAGGGATAATGCTGCTTCAAAAAGATCTGCATTCAGATCCTGGTTCTGTTCGTCGAGTTCTCTTGTTTGCTGAAAATAATGTTCAAGATCGGCGCGTGAAAACGTTTCTTTCTTTTTATCGATGCGCATATCGAAAATGATAGTGAGTATCCATCTCGAAAATTTCACGAACATTGAAGCAATGGGATAAAATATGGCGTGAAATAATCCCAGTAATCCCGACCAGGAAGAGAATATCAACAGCGAATCACTTTTAGCCCTGAATATGGCTTTCGGTATAAATTCTCCCAAAAGCACAACAATGATCATGGAGAAACATATTTCTATTGCCAGCCGGGCTAAAAGGATCATTGAATGGCTCATCCCAAACTTCGTCAGTATCAGGTCGCTATAAGAGCTGAGTAGAAGGATAAAAAGAACAAGGGAAAAGGTATATCCCACCACTATGGTCCCTATAAACCTTGATGGCTGATCAAAAAACCGTGCAAGCTTTATTCCAACGGATGTTCCCTGTTTCTTTTTCAGTTCAATACTCAACCTGTTGGCAGTAGCAAATGCCACTTCAATGCCCGAAAAAAATGCGATCAGTAAAATAGCCAGAACTATGGCCACTATAGCAAATACATCCATATTAAAAGATAAGTACGAAAATAGACAGAAAAAAGCTTGTCTGAAAGGTTATTTATGTCCGGTTCTCCAACCCTGCCCGGCGGCGATGAAAATTGCCTGGTTTACCTGGTAGTTGCCGCGGTGGGTCACTCTCTCAAAAAACCTCCCACAATCTCAACGGCCTCTTCGCGGGCGGTGGCCAGATCGTGGTTAATAATAGTATGGCTGAAGGAATGTTTGAAGGATATCTCGTAAGCAGCCTTGTTTATACGCGCTTCCAGGGATTCCTTGGTTTCCGTTCCCCGGCCCTGGAGGCGCCTTTTAAGCTCTTCTATTGATGGTGGCTCAATAAAAATAGAGTATGTCTTATTAGGATACTGCTGCTGCACGTGTATCGCCCCTTTTACATCGATATCAAGAACAGGTATCTTATTTTCTTTCCAGATCCTTTCCATCTCCGATTTCAGTGTGCCATAATATTTCCCTTCGTAAACCATTTCCCATTCAATAAATTCATTCTTCAGAATTTTCTGCTGGAATTCTTCGAGACTCATAAAATAATAATCACGACCGTTCACTTCATTTTCGCGGGCCCGCCTGGTGGCGGCAGAAACCGAAAATTCCAGTTGAGGGAATATTTCAAGCAGGTGGGTAGTAACCGATGTTTTACCGGCGCCCGACGGGGCGGTGATGATTAATATCTTATTATACTGCTTACTCAACTCTTTTTATTTCGGCGCCTAATTTTCTCAGGCGTTCATCAATATATTGATAGCCCCTGTCTATCTGTTCAATATTCTGTATGATACTTTTCCCTTCGGCACTTAATGCGGCAATTAATAAAGCGACCCCGGCACGTATATCGGGGCTGCTCATCGTTATCCCGCGCAATTTATGCTCACGGCCCAATCCCACAACAGCAGCACGATGCGGGTCACATAAAATGATCTGTGCCCCCATCTCCATTAATTTATCTACAAAAAACAACCTGCTTTCAAACATTTTCTGGTGGATCAGTACAGAGCCACGAGCCTGCGTAGCCAATACCAATACAATGCTTAACAGATCAGGAGTAAATCCCGGCCAGGGATGATCGTAAATAGTAAGTATTGATCCATCAAGGAAGGTTTGAATTTCATAGCTATCCTGGGCAGGAACATAAATATCGTCGCCCTTTATTTCAAGCTTAATTCCAAGTTGCCTGAATTTATCAGGAATCACGCCAAGATCTGCAACGCCTGCGTTTTTAATAGTTATACTTCCCTGCGTCATTGCAGCAAGACCAATAAACGATCCTACTTCTATCATATCAGGTAATAACCGGTGTTCGGTGCCGCCTAATTCTTTTACTCCTTCAATTATAATTAAATTACTTCCAACACCAGAGATCTTCGCTCCCATTCTATTAAGCATTTTGCATAACTGCTGAATATATGGTTCGCATGCCGCATTATAAATGCTGGTTTTTCCTTCTGCCAGTACTGCCGCCATAATAATATTTGCGGTACCTGTAACAGACGGTTCATCTAATAATAAATCTGCGCCTTTTAATTTCGGAGCAATCAAATGAAAAAACCCATCGGTGCCGCTATAAGAAAATTCAGCGCCGAGTTTTTCAAATCCTATTATATGGGTATCTAATCTTCTTCTTCCTATTTTATCGCCACCGGGTTTTGGTATATAAGCTTTTTTGAAACGTGAAAGCATTGGACCCGCGGTCATTATCGATCCTCTTAGTCTTCCACCTTTATTTCTGAAGGTTTCTGTTTCAAGGAAATTAATCTTTACGTTATCGGCCCGGAAAATACAGGTGTCGCGCGAAACACGATCTGTTTTTACTCCCATGTCGGTGAGTAATTCTATTAAAAGATTTACATCAATAATATCGGGAATATTGCTGATGGTCACCTTTTCGGCGGTGAGCAATACAGCGCTGATAACCTGTAGGGCCTCATTTTTTGCTCCCTGGGGAATGATCTCTCCCTGTAATTTCTTTCCCCCGGTTACTTCAAACGATCGCATGTATAATTATTGGCTAAAGGATCACTTGTATCGCTTCTTGTTGTTGTTATATTTTCCGCCGCCACCACCGCCACGGTTATCGCGGTTATCATTACGGCCGCCGCCACGCGGTTGGAATTTCTGGTTATTTCTTTTATTCCTGAAGTCGTTGTATCCGCGTCTTTCATTTCCACCGGCTTCCATACGCGGAGCTCTTACAAATGGTGTATTAGTAAATTCAAGTTCACCGTTTGTAATATTTTTTAACTCGCTCTGGATAGTGTCGTCGTGAACAGTTTCCTTGTGCCAGTTACTGTAAGCGAGTTTCATATAATATGCAATGGCATTTGCAAAGCCCTGTTTCTTTTCAGCATTTTCTTCGGCCAGCGCTTTGTTAATTACACCTTCAAGATTTCTTCCGAGGTGTGCAAATTTCGGATATTTCTTAGGGTAAGGAAGAGGCTTTGGTTTAGCCTTTAATGTTTCTCTTGTAGGAATCGGGTATGGTGATTCCACATCGAGTTTGAAGTCCGAAATAAGAAATAAATGATCCCATAATTTATGACGGAAATCCTCCACATTTTTTAAATGCGGATTTAGAAATCCCATCAATTCAATTACAGCATATGCATTTTTTTGTCTTGTTTCTTTGTCCTCGATAGTCAGCAAATAATCAATCATCTTCTGAATATGTCTGCCGTATTCGCGCATGACCAGAGAACTTCTCCCTGTATTATATTCCATATCCTCAAGTGTGTACATAGGAGCAAAAATAGGGGATTTAATTACAAATTTAAATCCTCCGGCGGTTTTACCTTATGCTCAGCCGGCTACCACTCCCTTTGAAAAGGGTGAAAGCAAGCCCGTTATTTTGCCATAGAGCAGCGAAACCGCTCTCTCCCTTTAAAAAAGGGAGTGGTAGCGGTTTCACAGATTTTTATGACCGCAGGGGGATTTACCTTATCTCGCAAAAACGATTTTTCCCGACAGCGACTTATTAGTAGAAAGGTTCAGGGCCCTTATATAATAAATACCCGGAGCGGGAGGATCGTTAATGAACAGCTGCATCGTGTTGCTGTTATTCATTTTAATTTTAGTGCCATAAACGACCTGCCCAATCTGGTTGGTAAGTAATACCTGGTAATCACCGCTTACCGGCACATCAAAATCAAGCACCAGGTTTCTTATAACAGGATTAGGGTATATGGCCAGTTTCCTGGTATGGTCGCTCATGAGCGTTACCATCTTTATCTCTGAGTATTCCGATCCCGCTGATTGTCTGACACGGAAGTAGAGTTTCCCATTAACAGATTTATCAACGTTGTACTGATATGAGTATTTTGCTGAAGAACCATCAACAGATTGAGCCCCGGTTGTTCCGACGCTTTTGAATTGTTTGCCATCCTGGCTAATCTGGATTTCATAAAGACTATTTTTGGATTCGTTTAAAGATGTCCACTTTAAGGACACACTATTTTTATCTAATAACGCTGCACTGAAGTTTTTAATATTTGAAGCCAG
Source organism: uncultured Chitinophagaceae bacterium (assembly GCA_964387165.1). Taxonomy (GTDB): domain Bacteria; phylum Bacteroidota; class Bacteroidia; order Chitinophagales; family Chitinophagaceae; genus Flavitalea. Next base: position 36,423 of record CAYLVR010000003.1, read on the forward strand.
CACAACATTTGGACAGTAAGAATAAGTTAGCTCAAAATTCAGATAGTTTATTGGTGCAAGCTCAAGGGTATAGTGATCATTTCCCACAGCATAGGTAGGCACCCCGGATGAATAAAAGAAGGTTACAGAGCCCGAGCCTAAGTAGGGTGCCACATTTGAAGTAGTAGCCTGGTAAAGCACGTTATTGTAAACAGTATCGCGTGGTGTAACTACAAGGTCGGGGCCAGAACCGGGAACCCCATCAGAAGCTGCCAATGGGAAAACCCCATAGCTTTTCAGAACAAGGCCCGTCACATCCGGAGAAATTCCCGGACCGGAAAGAGTATCAAAACGCACATACCTGATTGTATAATCAACTGGAATAGAGGCGTTATTTTCCAGACGGAACCTGATCACACTGGTCAGGTAAATTTTCGCATTGACACATACAAGCGTTCCCAGCGAAGGGGAAAACTGTGGAACATTGAAGCCTGTGGGAATATTATTTGGAAAATATTCATCGTAGGTTTCCACCATCGTCAGGGCGGGTGACCCATCCGAGCACGTACACTGCGCGCTCGCCTGTACAGGAAGGTACAGGATCATCAAAGCCAATATATATTGCACCTTTGGGTAACATTGTTTCATAGGTACTGATTTTATTAGATAATCGGATTTCGTTCGTCCCTTTCGATTTTTTAATAGTCGAATGGAACCTTGTTTAGGATCACTAACAAAATTAGACAACCTGGTATCGGATTGCAAGGGACTATTACTAGCCTGCCAGTGGTATTTTGTGCAATTTATTAAGGAAGAACCCGCGCCGGACGGGACTTTATATGGTTTTTACATGTTTTAATACAGACGCGCGCCATCTCTCCGGTGCATGGGTCTGATCTTCAATCCATTCCCTACCTTTGTTCGCTATGCAGTCAACCATAAAAATCGATGTAACGCTTGATGATAAAAGAATGCCCGAAAACATATCCTGGTCGGCAACAGAAAGCACCATGGATGCCAGCCGTACCGCTAAAGCCATGATCCTGGGGTTTTGGGACGGGGCAGATAAAACGGCTTTAAGGATCGATCTCTGGACAAAAGAAATGATGGTAGATGAAATGACCGACTTCTTTTACCAAACCATGATGTCGATGGCCGACACTTACGACCGTGCTACCAAGAACAAAGAGATGGTAGGCGAACTGAAGCAGTTCGCTCAACATTTCTATAAAAAATTCCAGGAGGAACAGATTAAAAACAATAAATAACCAGGCAGGGGTTGTTTCGCCCTAGGTTTGTGCCGGTGTGCGCCAGGGCTTCAGCACAGGAGTATAGTGACGCAAGCTTTGTTCAACGATTGTAGCCAGGAGCGGCGCATTGTAAAAGCATTTATACCAGAAAAACAAAATATATGGCCCTCGAACAACAAATAATGACCGAATTAAAGGCTGCAATGCTTGCCAAAGATGAAAAAGCATTAAGATCGCTGCGCGCTATTAAAGCCGCAATAATCATTGCTAAAACCGCCGAAGGTGCAGGAGGAGAATTGAAGGAAGAAGATGAAACAAAGCTACTGCAGAAGCTGGTTAAACAAAGACGTGATTCGCTGGATATTTTCACCCGGCAAAACCGCACCGACCTGGCAACAAAGGAACAGGAAGAGATTGATGTGATCGAAAAGTTTCTGCCTAAACAATTATCCGCAGAAGAATTAAAAAAGGAAATCAGCGCCATAATTGCCGAAAGCGGCGCATCTTCACCTGCAGAAATGGGCAAAATAATGGGATTGGCAAACAAGAAACTGGCCGGAAAAGCAGATGGAAAAACCATCAGTGCTATCGTTAAGGAGTTCCTTTCTAAATAGTCACTTTATGATTGACACTGTTTTTACAATAATCATGATCGTGGCGGTTCTCCAGGGATTATTTAAGGGTTTTCTTATTAACCTGCCGCTCATGGGTTGTTTGAACAAACTTGCGGGAATTTTATTTTACGTACTTTTATACACATTGATTTTCAGTGTAATTCTCTATTTTGCTGATAAAGCCAAGCTGATAAACGAGGATACCATCGCCTCATCAAAAGTGTACCCGGTTTTGCAGCCTGTGATTATAAAACTAAAACAATTACTTTAGCATCCGATGGATTACCAGATCAAACAGGTAGACAAATTCAGTTTCATTGAAGAAGGCGAGGGTGAGCCGCTTATCCTGCTCCACGGATTATTCGGGGCATTAAGCAATTTCACCGAGCTTATCGACTATTTCAGGCGCCATAACAAAGTTGTAGTGCCCATTCTGCCTTTATTTGATCTTGATCTTCTGCATACTACTGTTGGCGGACTGGAAAAATTCGTAAACAAGTTTATTGAGAACCGCGGATATACGAATATTCATCTTTTAGGAAACTCACTTGGCGGTCATGTAGCCTTATTGCATACCCTCAAGCAGCCCGATAAGATAAAGTCACTTACCTTAACAGGAAGCTCCGGGCTGTTCGAAAGTGGTATGGGCGATAGCTATCCTAAACGTGGCGATTACGAGTACATCAAGAAAAAAACCGAGGTCACTTTCTATGATCCTGCAACGGCAACCAAAGAACTGATCGATGAGGTGTACGCCATCGTAAACAACAGGATCAAAGCCATCAAAATCATCGCTCTGGCCAAAAGTGCAATCAGAAATAATTTAGGGGAGGAAATAAGCCAGATTAAAAAACCCACGTTGCTCGTCTGGGGTAATAATGACCAGGTTACGCCGCCTTTCGTGGGAAGGGAATTTCATAAACTTATTTCAACCAGTGAACTGCATTTTATTGATAAGTGTGGGCATGCGCCAATGATGGAGCGTCCGGATGAATTCACGCAGATTCTTCATAAATTTTTGACAAAACTGAATGCACCGGCAGCGGTTCTTTGATTCTTACCGTCTAACATTTACCTTTTCTGTAAATATGGTAATGATATGCTTAACAAAAACCTCACATCAAACGCTATCCCTTCGGTTAAATTAACCGACTCCGTCTTCCAGGCAACGGAAATGATGTCGGAATATTATGTTAAGCAACTTCCGGTTGTTGTGGATGATAAATACCTCGGTCTTGTTTTCGAAGACGACCTGTTAAATATGGAAGACACAACCGAAATCGAAACTATTAGCGCTCATCTTTCAAAAGTTGCTGTTCATGGCCATATGCACTTTCTTGACGCTGTTCAAACCGCCAATGATTACCATCTCACCCTTGTTCCGGTTATAGAAAAAGAAAATGATTTTCTCGGTGTTATTTTGGTTGGTGACCTTTTAAGGAACCTGGGTAGAATGTCGGGCTCAAGCGAACCCGGTGGACTAATTGTCCTTGAAATGGACCAGCGTAATTTCTCATTTGCAGAGATCAGCAAACTCATAGAAACTAACGACGCACAGATCACCCAACTCAATACTTTCTGGGATAATACTGCCGAAACTTTCATCGTTACTATCAAGATCAATAAGTTTGAGATTTCGGATATCGTTGCCACCTTCCAGAGGTACGACTACCAGGTGAAATATTATTTTGGAGAAGAGCTTTACGAAAACGAGCTGAAGGACAATTATGACCATTTGATGAATTATCTCAGCATCTGAGTGATTGAAACCCATGTGGAAAAAATATTACTGGTTAGTAACTATAGTTATACTTAGTGCCACTGGCGTTTCTGCGCAAACTAATTTCATTATCGGTGAGATATTTATCAGCGGAAATAAGAAAACAAAAAATTACATTGTAGAACGCGAACTTCCATTCAAAACAGGGGATACAGTGTTACTTCCCGAACTCGTTAATCAATTTGAAATAGCCCGTCAGCAATTAATTAATTCAAGATTATTTAATGAAGCCATCGTTTCTTTAAAATCAGTCAGGGGGCACCTGGTGGACATCTCCATTGAGTTAAAAGAACGATGGTATATTTTCCCTCTCCCTTATGTGCGACCTGTTGACCGCAACTTATCTGAATGGGCAAAGCAGGGTTATGGCGCCGACAGGCTCAATTATGGTTTTAAATTCACTCATTATAATTTTACAGGTAAAAATGATAAACTGCGCTTGTGGTTAATTACAGGTTACAGTAAACAAGTTCAATTTCAATATGAGCAGCCTTTTGCCGATAAAACATTAAAACACGGCTATAAGATCAGTTTTGGTTATGCTGAAAATAAAGAAGTGAATTACGCCACAATAGATAATGAACAAAGATTTACAGATACGCTTGCCGGCGCAAAATCATGGATAGGAAGTGTTGAATATAATTATCGACCCGCGCTGAGAACATTTCATTCTATTAAATTGGGATTTACCCATGCAAGGTTCGATGAAAATATTCTCGGGTTAAATCCGAAATATTATAATAATGGAGTAAATAATGTTGATATACCTGAAATATCGTACACCTTAAAACATTTTAACCTTGATTATATTCCTTTCCCTCTCACTGGGTGGTCGGGCGAAGCTTCCATATTAAGAAAGGGTATTTATGATTACAGCAATATGTGGCAATTGTCGGCAAAATATCAACGTGCCGTTGATCTTGGTAAAAAATTTTATTTTAACTGGCAGGGATCGGGCCTGATAAGATATCCATTTAATCAGCCTTTTTATAATACCCAGTTATTTGGGTATGGCGACATGTATTTACGTGGATTAGAGAACTATGTTGTTGATGGGGTTGGAGGATTGATGTCAAGACAAACTTTTCGCCGCGAGTTGCTGAAATTTAACCTGCCCACGTTTATCGATTCTAAATCGCATGATAAAATTCCCTTCCGCATTTATGCTAAAGTTTTTGCTGATGCAGGATATTCATACAACAAACGTTTTCCCGAGAACTCACTCACTAACCGGATGTTATATACTGCCGGCGCCGGAATTGACATTGTTACTTTTTACGACTTTGTGTTCCGGTTTGACTACTCATTTAACCAGTTAGGACAAAACGGGCTATTTTTACATTTCAAAAATGAATTTTAAGATAACTTAATGAAGATAGCAATCTATAGCAGGGTTATTGACATCGACCAGCGGACAGACGTTCAGCAACTCTTCGATGAGCTTTCAAGATATAATATCCGCCCTGTTATTTATTTCCCCTTCCTCGAAACTATTCGCTCCAGTTTCATACACACCGAGAATCTTGAGGTTTTTCATAATTCTGATGACCTTGATGAAACAATCGATTTTGTGATAAG
>CAYLVR010000003.1:41633-47495 GCA_964387165.1 uncultured Chitinophagaceae bacterium
ATTGATTTCTGATTATAGCAATAACTCACCACATGATAAGTCTTGGTGGTGATGGTACGCTGCTCGATACAGTTACCCTGGTAAAAAACAAAAACATACCTGTTTTGGGTATTAATTTCGGGCGATTGGGCTTTTTAGCGAGTATTGGCCGCAAAAACCTTCACACAGCGGTAGGGGCGTTGGTTAACAGCACTTATGTTATTGACAAGAGATCACTTATCCATCTCGACGGCAACAAAGAATTATTTGGGGGCACTCCTTATGGACTAAACGAGTTTGCAATACATAAAACCGACACGTCACCCATGATAAAGATCCACACTTATCTTAATGGTGAGTTTCTGAACACTTATTGGTCTGATGGGGTGATTGTGGCCACACCAACCGGCTCTACGGGATACTCTTTAAGCTGTAACGGCCCGGTGGTGTTTCCCGATTCAGCCAGTTTCGTAATAACACCTGTAGCCCCGCACAACCTGAATGTCAGGCCAATTATTGTTCCTGATAACAATATTATCTCTTTCGAGGTAGAAGGAAGATCTGAAAGTTTCATCTGTGCGCTCGATTCAAGGAAAGAAATAGTGGATAAAAAAATCCAGCTTGCAGTAAGAAGGGAATCTTTCGATATAAGCCTGGTGAGGCTCAATGAAAACAACTTTCTGCAAACATTAAGAGAAAAATTATCCTGGGGCCTTGATACGAGGAATTAGGGCACTTGGGCCAGAACAGTTACACTAAAAGACACGCGGCTACGTTATTTCTAAATTATTATATTGCGTTATGAAGAAGTTTGTCTGTGCTTTTTTACTGATGTCGGCCATTTTATTCGGTTTTCAATCGATGGCCCAGTACGAAAGCGTAGTCATGGAAGGTGAAATTGGTTTTTCTGCCGGCGCCGCTCATTACTTTGGCGATCTGAATACCAGAGCAAGGATCAATCGTTTAAAGCCTTCCTTTGGATTATTCTTCCGTAAACAGTTTAACAATTATGTAGCGCTTCGCGTGAGCGGCCATTATGCACAACTTGGGTATTCTGATATTTATAACAACGATAACGAATTTCAAAAAAGAAGGAATCTCAGCTTTAACACAAATATTTTTGAGATTGCCGCGCAGGGAGATTTTAACTTCTTCCGCTTTATTCCCGGCGATCCCTATCACAGGTTTACCCCCTATGTTACTTTAGGAGTGGGTGTTTTCAGCTACGATCCTTATGCTTATTACAGAGACAGCAAAGTTTTCCTGCGACCACTTGGCACCGAAGGACAGGGCAATCCTTTACATCCCGATCGCAAACCTTACAGCAGCATGGGTATATGTATGCCTTTTGGTGTTGGGGTTAAGTATGCCATTAACGAAAAAATGAATATTGGATTTGAGATTGCACATCGTTTTACCAATACAGATTATATTGATGATGTAAGTAAAACTTATGTGGGAATGAACAAATTCCCTCCTCTTCCTGATGCCAGCCCTTCCATTGCACAGTTAATGCAGGATCGTTCTTATGAAACCGGTGACCCTATCGGTATTGAGGGTCGCCAGAGAGGCCTTCCCAACCAAAAGGATCAGTATATTATTGCCGAGATTACATTTTCTTTTAATCTTACGTCGTACCGCTGCCCTACTGCCAATTAACCAGGTAAATATATCTTATATCACATTTTGTTTAATAGTGCAGGTGGAGTCACTACCAGGGTGGTTTAATATATAATAAAGCCTTCTTTTTCCTTACCTTCGTGCGCCAAAAAAAGGTTATTCTCCTGAAAGAGCAAATTGACATGAGCAGGCTTCCATCTCACATTGCCATTATTATGGATGGTAATGGACGCTGGGCCAAAGATAAAGGTGAAGACAGGCTTTTCGGACATTTTCACGGTGTGGAAAGTGTGAGGAACATTGTGGAAGGCTGTGCAGAGTTAGGTATTGGTTGCCTTACTTTATATGCTTTCTCTACCGAGAACTGGCATCGCCCGCAAGACGAAGTAAATGGTTTAATGGAGCTACTCATTCAAACAATCAGGCAGGAAACAGAAACACTTAATAAGAATAATATTAAACTGCATGTGATCGGCGATCTGTCGAAGATGCCTAAAAGCGCTATTGATGAATTAAACGAGTCGAAACGAATAACGAGCGCCAATACAGGATTGAACCTTATAATGGCCTTAAGTTACAGCAGCAGGTGGGAGATTGCACAGGCCGCCAAAAATATTGCAGAGGATGCAAAAGCGGGTAAACTGGATCCTTCTACCGTAAATGAGGATGTATTCAGAAAATATTTATCCACTGCAAACTTCCCTGACCCCGAGCTGATGATACGCACAAGCGGCGAATTCAGGATAAGTAATTTTCTACTATACCAGATGGCATATGCAGAATTACATTTTACTCCTGTGCGCTGGCCCGATTTCAGAAAAGAAAACCTGTACACCGCAATCATTGACTTTCAATCGAGAGAACGGCGATTTGGTAAAACAAGTGAGCAGGTAATGGTTTAACAAAAAGTTTTAATAAATCCCTTTAATTTGCCCAAAACTAAAAATACCGGAATGCAGTGGAAGTTTACGCCCGGCAAGATCTTGCTGGCTTTCATGTTATTTGTGGTTTCCGCTGCACAGGCACAAGAGCCAATAGATACTCTGCCTACGTCTATCGACCCCCGGTTGATTGAACTTTCCAATTCTACAATTCCAAGGGAATACACTATTTCTGCTATCAAAATTACCGGCACCAAATACCTCGACGAGCAATTGCTGGTTTCCATTTCGGGCATTAATGTTGGCGATAAAATAATGATTCCGGGCGGCGATAATTTCAGTAAGGCCATCACAAACCTCTGGAAACAAAATCTATTTGCTAATGTCCAGATATATTTTACAAAGATCAGCGGCGAAAATATTGATATTGAAATTAATGTTACTGAAAGGCCGCGGCTTTCGAAATCTGTATTTAAAGGTGTTAAAAAAACAGATAGTGATGAGTTGGGTAAAAAAACAGGATTGGTTGCAGGGCGTGTGGTAACAGAAAACACAAAACAGAGTTCTGTTCTCGCCATCAAAAAATATTTTGCGGAAAAAGGATACCAGAATGCAGAAGTTAAAGTGAGCGAGGTAAATGATCCTTCAAAAACGAATACCGTAACAGTTGTATTTGATATTAACAGAGGAGATAAAGTAAAAGTTGATGAAGTGAATTTCTATGGCAATGATAATATCAGCGATCTGCGCTTAAAAAAGCAGATGAAAGGAACGAAGGAAATGACGAAAATCACCGTTCATCCAACTGTTGATACCAGCTCTTACGGAGAAAATAAAAGAACGACTTTCAAAGAATATCTTAACGATTTAGGATTTCTCTCTCTTTCTAAAACAAAAGAATACCTTGATCCTTATTTCAGGTTCAAATTATTCAGCTCCGCAAAATTTAACGAGGCAAAATTTGATGAGGATAAAGAAAAAGTAATTCAGTATTATAATTCATTAGGTTACAGAGATGCTAATATTGTTGAATACAAAACATATACTAATAATAAAGGAAATTTAAATATAGATATCAAGATTGATGAGGGCAGCCAGTATTATTTTGGAGATGTTGCCTGGAAAGGAAATACAAAATATCCTGATTCTATTCTGAACATGATATTAGGGATAAAAAAAGGAGATATTTATAATGTACAAACCCTTAACCGCAAATTAGGTAAAGAGCTTACGCAGGAAGGTGGAGATATCAGCGGTTTGTACCAGGATGATGGTTATTTATTTTTCCGTATCGATCCTGTTGAAACGGCGGTATATAACGATACTATTGATTTTGAAATAAGAATTGTTGAAGGTCCGCAGGCTACTATTAAAAATGTTACTATTTCCGGTAACGACAAAACCAAGGAACACGTGGTGAGAAGGGAAATAAGAACATTGCCAGGGGAGAAATTCAGTCGTAGTGACCTGATTCGTTCACAGCGTGAAATTTCGCAGCTCGGCTATTTTAACCAGGAGAAAATAGGAATTAATCCTGTTCCCAATCCCGATGATGGTACCGTTGATATTCAATATACTGTTGAAGAAAAATCATCTGACCAGCTGGAGCTTTCTGCAGGGTGGGGTGGTGGAATCGGCCTGACCGGTACACTGGGTGTTTCATTTAACAATTTCTCTATTAATAATATCTGGAATAAAAAAGCATGGGACCCATTACCAACAGGTGACGGGCAGAAATTAAGTTTGCGTATTCAGTCGAATGGTAAAGCCTACCAGTCATATAACTTTTCTTTCACTGAGCCGTGGCTGGGGGGTAAAAAAAGAAACTCTCTTACTGTAAGTTTATATAAGAGCGTATTCAGAACCGGTGGTATTGGTTCTAATGGCCAGTATTTTTTCAGTGATACCAACAAACTGAAAAATTTTGGCGCCTCTATATCATTAGGTAAACAATTAAAATGGCCGGATGATTATTTCACTCTTGTTTATTCATTGAACTATACGCAATATAAACTGATCAATTACCCTTTGTTTGTTTCTACGTTTGATTCAGGTGTTTCTAATAATGTGAACGTCAAATTTGCGTTAAGCAGGAATTCTGCAGGGCCGAACCCGATGTTCCCTGTTTCAGGTTCAAGCTTTTTATTAAGTGGCCAGTTCACTCCGCCTTATTCCTTATTTAATAAAAGCATCACCAACAGTGATACCTATAAGCTGCCTGAGTTTCATAAATGGCGATTTAATGCAGAATGGTACATCCCTATCGGTAAAGGGTTTGGTACTGATAATTCAAAACAATTTGTGTTGAAGGCTGCTGCCAAGTATGGATTTATGGGCCGGTACAATAAGGACCTTGACTTCTCGCCATTTGAAAGATTCCAGGTGGGAGATGCAGGTCTGGCAAACGGAAACTTCATTCTCGGTTATGATATCATAGCGCATCGTGGATACCCGGTTTATGAAAATTCTGATCCTAAAGTAAATCCTGACCAGCAGAATGCACGTCAGTTCTTTACCATGTTCAATAAATACCAGGTAGAGCTAAGGTTCCCGTTCGCTACCAACCCAAGCAGTACCATTTACGGGATGGCATGGTTTGAGGCTGCCAATGGATGGTACGATTACAAATCTTATAATCCTTTCCGTTTGCGCCGCAGTGCCGGTGTAGGTATGAGGTTCTTCCTGCCAATGTTCGGGTTGCTTGGCTTTGATTATGGGGTAGGCTTCGACAGGCTGAAACCAGCAGGCGGATTAAAAGATGCATCACGCTTCACATTTATGTTGGGCTATGAGCCAGAATAATTAATTTCCAGTTCAAAAATTTCAGATATGAAACGGAGCATAGTAAGCCTTAGAACTAAAAGCAATGTAAATGCGGAGTTACATCCGACCATTAAAAAAACAAATTATTTCCGGATGAAAAAGATATTAATTGCAGTATTCCTGGTTATGGTGGTAGGTATCACCGCAAATGCACAGAGATATGCGATCATCGACACTAAGTATATCCTTGATAAAATGGAGGACTATAAAGATGCCCAGAAAGCACTCGACGATTTCAGCATGCAATGGCAGAAAGAAATTGATCAGAAACAAGCTGAACTTGACAGAATGTATAGGAATTTTGAGGCAGAGCAGGTGATGTTAAGTGATGAGCTCAAGAAAAAAAGAGAGGATGAACTTTTCATGAGAGAGAAGGAAGTAAGGGATCTGCAGCGTCAGCGTTTTGGTTTCGAGGGCGACCTGTTCAAAAAACGCCAGGAGCTGATAAAACCAATACAGGACAGGGTTTACACAGCTATTCAGAAGGTCGCAGTGAACCGCCAGTATGATTTTATTTTGGATAAAAGTGAAGGAATTACAGTTATCTTTGCCGACCCAA
>CAYLVR010000004.1:0-17329 GCA_964387165.1 uncultured Chitinophagaceae bacterium
CACTTTTGAAGGGATGTCAGAACCTCTTGATGCTGATGTAAGTGCTACAAGTAAAAAAACTGCGAAAGAGTTATTAAGTGAGGCCGACAGGCTGGAAGGTACCAATGTGTGGTGTTATTCTTCTATTGAAGAAGTAAAAGCTAATATTGGGAGAACTAGTTACAACTCAGATAAAGTTTTTTATATAAAGGGTAAAGTTGAAGAAACTCTACCTCATCCATTAATTAATTCCATTGCTTTATTAAGGTTAGACACTGATTGGTATGAATCAACTAAACATGAACTTGATACTTTATACGATAAACTTGTGGTAGGAGGGATTCTTATAATAGATGATTATGGGCATTGGGCTGGATGCAAAAAAGCAGTCGATGAATTTATTGAAGAAAGAAAATTAAATATATTTTTAACAAGGGTAGACTATACCGGACGAATAGCTGTAAAAACTAACTAATGATAAATTTTATTAATAATTTTTTTTCAAAATCGGTTACGGCAAAAGATAAAATTAATATTCAGGAAAGTGAATACGCTCATATTAAAAAGGCCAATAGGGAATTTTTGAACCTTGTTGATAATTGGATAGATGAGCAGGCGTTTAAGACGTCATTTTTTTCATACGGCGTGCCTGATTTTATAAAAGATGATATTAATAAGCCTATTGGCAATGAAACCACCTATACGGATATAATGGTTTATCTGATGGAAAAATATTTTACAGACATCAATTATTTTGAAATTGGTGTTTCTGTAGGGAAAAATTTCTTCCAAGTTATGAATTCCACAAAAAATGTAAAAATGATGGGATTTGATATTGAGGAAATTAATCCTATACTTGAAAGTAAATTGAGTTTAAAGTCTAGGTCGGAGTGGCAAACAATATCAGAATCGATTAAGACCAACCGGTCTTCTTTAAAAAGATATACATACAATAATAAAGAGGTTTCTTATCTCAGCGGTGACGTATGGGACGAGAACACATGGTCGAAGCTGGCGGGAAATAAGTTTAATGTTGTTTTTTCCGATGCCCTTCATACTCCCCAGGCTATTTTATTTGAATTCGAAATGCTTGTAAAATACGATCTCCTTGATCAAAAGTTCATTATTGTTTGGGATGATCTTGTGGGAAAAATGAAAAACTCATTTTTTAAAATTATCCGGAAATACGACAAAATTTATGATATTCAAGATGTTTACCTGCTGAATATAAATGGCTGGATAGGAGAACATGAGCCGCCTCATACGGTAGGGATGATTTCTAATTTTAAACTGTAAAATGAAAGTTGTTCTTACTAATCTTTCTAATAAGTTATACGAGAACAGCAGGTTCCGGTTGAATGACTCTGCCCGAAAATTTGGGATCGAAGAAATAAACTCTTACGATTTTGAAGATATTAAAATGTCTTCTTTTTACCATCAACATAAAAGTATTCTAGATCAATCCAAAGGAATGGGATACTGGTCATGGAAACCTTTTGTCATTCTTGAAGCCATGAAATCCCTTTCGGAAGGAGATATCGTTGTTTATTGCGATGCAGGAGTGGAAATAATTGAAAGACTGGATCCCCTAATCGAACTGTGTTCAAATAAGGAGCCTGCCCTGCTTTTTGCGAATGGAAACTTTCCTAATTCATTCTGGACAACCAGGTGCTGTTTTGTTTTTATGAGTTGTGATAATGAGGCTTATTGGAACGCCCGGCATGTTGATGCTTCTTTCTGTCTCTTTAGAAAAACCAAGCAAAGCGAGTTGCTTTTGAAGGAATGGCTCCAATATGCTACGGATGAACGCATCATGACTGAACAGATAGTTGACTGCGGTAAAAAAAACCTTCCGGATTTTATCGAGTTCAGATGGGACCAGTCAATATTGTCCCTATTGGCAAAAAAATACGAGGTCCCTCTTTATAGAATGCCCTCCCAGTATGGAAATCATTATAAGATGCCGGAACTTAGGATTCCTGGCGAGTTTAATTGCGTAAACCAGTTATATCAGAAGCAGGTAAAATATTATTCAGAATTACCTAATTCCATATCCTTTTATGGTCAGCTATTAAATCATCACCGATCAAAGAATGATGCTAAAAAAACAACAAAGCATATGCTTAAAGTAAAGCTGAAGAGAATAAAGGACAATATAGGATACGCTTTGGGTTATTCAAAAGCTAAACATTCATTTTCGCAATGTGGTGAGGATCTAATCGTTAATTATGTTTTTAACCTAAGAAATATTAAAAAACCAAGTTATCTTGATATTGGTGCAAATCATCCTTTTTATTTAAGCAATACTGCTTTTTTTTACCGTAAAGGCTGCAGGGGGGTAAATGTTGAAGCCAATCCAGCGCTTTTAAGGAACTTCCGGACTTTCAGAAGTAAAGATATTAATCTGAATGTTGGGATTGGCCCCGAAGAAAAAGAAATGGATTTTTATATAATTAATGATCCTACACTAAGTACTTTTTCTAAAAAAGAAAGTGAATCTATAACTGCTAATGGAAATTATCAACTTGAAGCAGTTAAGAAAATTAAACTGGTAACGATAGATAAAATCATCCAGGAATATTGCAACGGAATGTTTCCTGATTTCATGTCAATGGACGTGGAAGGAATGGATTTCGAAATATTGAATTCTATTGACTTTTCCCGCTACTGGCCGAAAGTAATATGTGTTGAGGCTGCTGAATATTCGCCAATTGGAGCTGGAAAAAGAAGAGCAGAATTAATAGATTTGCTAGTTTCAAAGGGATATTACGAATACGCTAATACAAATCTTAATGCTATTATGGTTAAAAATGAATTTTGGTTTATCTGATGAATTCACCGATATTTTCCATAATTATTCCTGTTTACAATGCCGAAAAGACATTACGGAAGGCAATCGATAGCATACTAACTCAGGTATTTACGGATTTTGAAATTATTATTGTCGATGGCAAATCTTCTGATTCTTCATTCCAAATAATTGGGGAAGTGAGCAGCAAATACCCGGCAATCAGATTTGTATCTGAAAAAGATGAAGGCATCTATGATGCGATGAATAAGGGAATAGGCCTGGCAAAGGGGGAGTGGTTGTATTTTTTAGGGAGTGATGACCGTTTATTTGATAATAATGTATTAAATACTATATTCCGATTTACCAGGGATCAAAACGCAGAACTTGTGTACGGAAACGTGTATAAAGAAGAAACAGGAAAGGTTTATGATGGTTTTTTTGATCTTAATAAACTATTAAAACGAAATATCTCTCACCAGGCGATGTTTTTTAATAAAAAGGTGTTTAGTGAAAAGGGTAATTTTAATATTGAATACAGAACGCATTCAGACTGGGATTTTAACATTCGTTGTTTCTTAGACGGATCCTTCAGGAGTATATTTACTGGCACAACAATAGCTAATTTTGCTTATGGTGGAGCGAGTAAAAATAATGATATTCCATTTCTTAAGAACTCACTGTTGCCAGCAAAATTGAAACAGGTAGAAAAAACAGGAATAAAAACCCTGCGTAATATATCTGAGTATGATGAGTGGTGGAGATTGATAAGAAACAGCCAGATATTTAAAGATGGTAACTTTGCTTTAAGCGAGAGCGATAGTGAAATATATAATATTGTTAAAAGGATGATATCGTTTCAGAGACTGATTCCTGAAAAAATATTATTTATAGGTATATTTTCAAAAATGTTTATGACAATGAGTTATCTATCAAACAGATTATTTAATTTAATTTAAAAGTGACTTCTTTATACGATATAACAATTATTATTGTTAATTACAAGTCGATGGATCTCATTCTTGATTGCATAAAGTCCATATACGGGCAAACAAAGAATATTACTTTCGAGATAATTGTAGTAGATAACAATTCTGGAGATAATGGACAAGAAATATTAGGTTCAGCGTACCCCGATGTACGATGGATACAGATGAATTATAATGCTGGTTTTGCAAGAGCAAATAATGCTGCGATTTTAGAGTCTAATTCTGAAACTGTCCTGCTTTTAAATCCTGATACAGTAATAATTGACAAGAGCCTTGAATTATGTTACGAAAACTTTGTTGATTCCCGGTATATTGCCTGTGGCGTTCAGCTACTAAATACGGACGGTTCCCCTCAGATATCAGGCAACTATTTTATGATTGGTAGCATCAACAATCTATTACCCTTGCCATGCATTGGTTCCATTATAAAAAGCCTGGGAGGCATTCTTAACGTGAAAAAACCTCATGTACCTGATTCAAGTAGTTTGGTTGAAGTGGATTGGATAAATGGTGCTTTTTTAATGGTTAAAAAACAGGCAATCGAGAAGGTAGGACTTATGGATGAAGACTTTTTTCTTTACGCTGAAGAAGCTGAATGGTGTTATAGACTAAAAAAGTTCGGAAAGATGGCTATTTATGGTCAGTGTAAGGTAATACATCTTCAGGGGGAGGCTTCAAATGAAGTATTTGATTCATCCGGAAAAGGCTACTATAATTTGTATGATAAAAAAGGCTTACAGATTATGTTGTCTAATTTTGTTCGAATTCGGAAACAGAATGGCCTCGGATGGTTCTTTATTCATCTATTTATATACACTAGTACAATACCTATCTTTTGTCTTTTTCAATTTATAGGTAGCTTGAGTAAAATCAAATCTTTAGGAAAACGTATGGGAAAAGTTGGCGATTTCTCTTCGAATGTATTGAAAGTCTGGACTTATTTTTTTACTATTGTGATCAACAAACCCTTTTTTTATAAAGTTTTATAATATAAAACACTAATAATCCCTTATTTATGAAGTTATTACCTGCTCTTGTATTTGTTACCATTTGGACTACAATCAACTCATTCTCATGCGAAAAAAGTGAAAATCCTTCAGAAGATCTTCCCAAATATGATGGGAAAGAGCTTGTTTTTCAACCAGGTCCTGCTGATGGTCAGGATTGCCTTGTAGCATATCGCGATGGAGATGGTGATCATTATGCAAGCTCAAGTCATAGTGGTAATCCTGATTTCACTGCTATAAGATGGACGTATGCTGGTGCTGATGCAGGTGAGGGAACCAACCGCTCTTATATAAAATTTGTAGGATTATCTGAAATTCCTGCAAATGCAGACATTGTTTATGCTAAGCTGTCATTATATGGTGCTTCTACAGGAGTGGCTGCACCACTTGGTAACTCTTATTACCCTGGGTCACCATATGCTTCCTCAGGAGGAAATGGTGCATGGTTAAAAAGAGTATTGAGTGATTGGAATGACTCTACAATTACATGGAATAATAAACCACAAACCTCTGATGAATATCAAGCTTCTGTAGCCCCTTCAACTTCACAGTGGAATTATAATGCTACTGATATTGATGTGACAAATATGGTAAGAGAAATGGTTAAGAGGAAAGAAAATTATGGCTTTTGCATGCAGTTAAAAGAAGAAGAAATTTACAGATCAATATTATTTTCGAGTAGCGAAGCAAGTGAAGAATCAAAAAGGCCTAAGCTTGTTGTTCAATATGTTGTAGAAAATTAATTTATCCATTTCACAACCCTCTTAATAATATTGCCCCAATAATAATATTGAAAAAAGCTTTCAGGGATCTGGTCGTTTTTGTTTGAAACCGAAATGACCTGGTCCCTGAATTTTTTCCATTCGCCTTCCTGTAATACAATCAGTTTTTCGCCACAAACCTCCCGTTCAATTCCCATAGCCCCTAATTCGGTAGATATCACGGTACAGTTCATTGCCAGCGCTTCAATGGCTTTTGTTTTAACACCTCCACCCGATAGAATAGGATTTAAAAAAATATCAGCTGCTTTAAAGTAAGCCGAAATATCATCTACAAAACCCGCATAGATGATATTCTTATCCGAATACTCCTTTAATTCATTAAAAAAATCAGGTAATCCCTTTCCGCAAATCAGTATCTTATATTTAAAATCTTTCTGCTCAAGCAGGAACGGATTTATCTCGTTCAGAATTATCTTCAGTGCATCGTAATTAGTAGAATGATATAAAGCACCATTAAATAACAATATTTTCTCCGAAGGAAAGATTCCATACAGCCTTTCAATTTCAGCACGCTTTTCTGCAATATCAGTGGGTATCCTATCCTGTTCAATACCATACGTAACGGCCATCGATCTATCGCCGCTCGTTTTAAGCTCGTGCATTGCCAACTTCCGGTCATCTTCAGAAATAAAAAATACCTTATCAGCAATTCTGTACACCCATCCTTCATACCATTTTAATAATTTCCACCAGCTACGCCCAATCGATTTCGAACGCATATATTCAATATTATGCGAATGAACGATCAGTTTTATCTTCATGGTTTTACGCAGCAGCCACGCTAGCCACCCATAATAAGGATGTTCAATTAATAAATGGGTTGCCTTTTCCTGTTTTAATATTTTTCTTATAGTGAAGTATAAAAAAATATTGATATAACGAAGCCTGCTATTAGAAAGAATATTCAGCAATTTATACCCTTTTGCATGTGCCGGATCATTGTTCCGGGTGGTAATTCCGGTAAGGGTTACCTGCTGGCATAAATATTCATTAAATACTGCAATACCTTTCTCGCCACCCAACTTAGCAGGTAAAATTTTATATGGAATAATGCTGACTATATTAACCCCGCTCATTATTTATTTTCTTTTGGGCCAAAACAAATATTGATGTCGATAAAAAAGGAATGCCTGTTGTATTTTTCCTGAATATATATTTTGTTACAAATCTCTTTAATCTGCCTTCTTTTAAAACATCCATTGGTGCAGTAACATAACAGGTGTCAACAATAATGAACCCATGCTTCTCCATTAATCTCTTTATTCTCCCCACTGTATAGATCCTTGCGTTGGCGTAGCGCTCATGAATAACTTTTGGTAACCATGAAAAGAATGGTACCCTGTTCCAGGGCAACAAAGGAAGCCTGGCGCCATGGGTTTCGAATATCCACCATTTGTTAGGGACAGTAATAGCAGCCATGCCACCGTCTTTCAGCACGTTAAAATAGGAAAGTACACTTTCTTCTTTCTGTAAATGTTCTATTACTTCAAAACTGATCAGCCTGTCGAACTTTTCTCCTGGCAATTCTTTTTCCAGGTCAATTTTTATAAATGAGCAATTGAAGGCATTGTTTTTTGAAGCCTGTTTAGCAAAGTCTGATGAATAATCAAAGATATCAGCACCTACGCTTTTTGAAAATCGCCGGGATAACCGGGTTATTGTTGCACCACCACCACATCCCACTTCAATGCAGTTCATGCTTTTATTAAAAAATTCAGGGTAGGTTTCAAGTATCTCTATTCGCCTGCCGACGATCTTATCTTCATCATCTGCAGGTTTGCCCAGGTAATGATTGCCGCTGAATAAATTTTTATCTACCCTTTCTGTATTCGACATATATTATATTAACATGGGTTACTTCGGATACCCTGTGTTGATGTGTTACCTCGGAATTGCAATCACATAAATGAATGGTGCAATACGCATTGCGGTTTTTCCTTTGCCTGCAATTACTTTATTTAAACTACGACCCATCACATTCATAAATGGTTTCTGGTAATGTGTGTCCCAAAAACCCGGCTCGAAACTTACATTGTAATTCTTTTCGTTAATGAATTCCCTGTATTCTTTCTCGCTTAATAAGTGCTCTGCCCAAACACCGTTAGATGGATCGCAGGTATTGCTGGCATATATTCGAGGGTCCGGAACATTCCCCGTTTTCCTGAATTCTTCAATGGCATTACGCAGATCATCTGCTGCAAGTCCGCGGGTTGCCTTTGCAAGTGATGTTTTTTTGAAAAGAGTTAACCCCGGTGCCTGGCGTTCGATGGTCACTATTCTTTTGCCGCGAAATATTTTTTCCCATTTGCGATGCCACAAAATATGTTTGATCACCGAAGCTGGGTTCTTTTTATTGGCAGTTGTTGAAGAAAATACAATTGCTCCCGGCTGTCTTTCATGAACCGCTTTATAAAAAGCGTCCAGTTTATAAATATGCTCTACGACGTTCCTCGACGTGATAATATCGCATTTAAGATTTAATTCATCCAGCCTGCCCAGGCAATCATCAATATCACCAACAATATATTCGTCAATGTAAACACCTATTGCTTCCGCTATTAACTGTGCACTTTTTTTCCAGTCTTCCAGGTGATCATTGTAGATCACTTTTTTGCAACCAATATATTTAGCTAAAAGATATAGTGTACCCACTCCGGCTCCGTAATCCATAACTATTACATCGCTAACATTTTTCCCTGAAAGCTTAATTGCCTTATATAAAAGATGGGCGCTTGTTTCAATGGAAAAGAAAAGTCTTTTAGAATGACTTACATTATAATAATACACACAATAATCGGGCATTCCCAGGTTGGATACATCTAGTTTGCTCAGCTTTCCGAACAATTCTGTTGCCCTTTCATTAATCAGCCGGCCAGTTTCATCATTATATAAAATAAATTTATCCATTGCGGTTTTTCTTCCATAGTATAAATACTCCATATAATAATACCAGGATAGAAATAATTCCCGAGACCATTGTGATCATGCTTCCTGTTTCATATGATGCAGGCTCAAACCTGAACTCTATATTATGCTCCCCGGCAGGTATAGATAAACCACGAAGTAAATAATTCACCTTTATGATCTTTGTCTCCTTTCCGTCTATGAATGCTTTCCATCCATTTGGATAATATACCTCGCTGAATACGCCTAATCCGTCAGCAGAAGATGAAGACTTGTAAGTTATCTTATCGTTGAGATTTTCAATTAGTTCAATCTTTGATGCCGAATCACGTTTAGGTTCATATAATACTTTAGCCTGTTCTCTTTTATCGATTATTACAGTATCGCCGGGGCTGAAATTATCTAACGCTCTCATCTCTTCATCGGCACTGTTCACATATTTTATTGCTTCAACGAACCATGCATTTCCAAGTGCACCGGGATTTTGCTGAGCAACCTCCTGCTTATCTGCCGGGTTGGTCATAACAAAATATTTTGTGTTCAGCATATTAAACACATTCATATTGCCTTTAGATAGTTGTTCAGCAATTAAATCCTGGTATAAAGCCAGTTTTGCGGGATGATAACCACCTACGTTATTATGGAAATAAGATGTTCTCGCTGTTTGGTCCGATAACTGGAAAGGATCGCCTCCTGAATTAAATACACGGTAGTAAGATTTATCCTGCAGTATTTGTGCATCGGCCCTGGAGGGCATAAATACTGTATTAAACTCTTCTTTATCTACATAGTGTGAACTATTTAAATAACGAAGGTCAACACCAATGAGATCTATAAATACCAGGACGATCAATGCAACCGAAGCGGCATTTTTGCTGATACTATTTTTAGCGAAGAAATAAATTACTCCCAACGCAAGCGCTATAAAAATTAATGAACGAATGAGATCAGCGCCATATAATGATTGCCGGTCTTCTTTTAGAGCATTAATTACCGATCTGCCAAAATCCTGTGCCTGTTGTAGTTGATCAGGATTGGCCTGGCCTCCTCCCGACATTTGCTGAAGCATGTTACTGGACAGGTTCTCTCTCAGCATGCTGTCTGTTTCGCTCTTATAATCAAACATGAAATATAATCCTGCTAATACAGCAATGAATATTCCGCTGATAATTGAGGCTCTTTTAAATTTTTTCCAGAATATTTCTTTATCAATTTTGGTTTCAAATATTTCATTTAATCCTAAACATGCGAGTAAAGGAAAAGTAAGTTGTGGAATAACCATCGCCATAGATGGCGCCCTGAACTTATTATAAAGAGGTAGGTAATCGAATAAGAAGTAATTAAATGTTGAAAAGTTCTTGCCCCAGGCCAGGAATATTCCTAGAATGGTGGCAGCTACGATCCATTGTCTGTGCCAGCCGTTGTAAAATAATAATCCGAAAATAAACAGTATGCAAATAATTCCACCGAAATATACCGCGCCCGACGTGCCCCCCTGGGGCCCCCAATAAGCAGGCATACTCTGTGCAAATTGATCAGCCTGATCGGGGTCCATACCTGTTTTCTCAGATAAGACCTCCGCAGTTTTTGAACCCGGCTGCATTTCTCCCGAACTACCACCGAACATTCTTGGTACGGCAATCGTTAATACTTCAGTTATTCCATAACTATATCCGAAAGCGTAATCCTTGTCAAGCCCACCTTTGGTTTTATTTTTTTCGTTGCCCACCTGTGTGAGTTCGGATCGCCCGCCACGCATCGTTTCTTTGGAATAATCGTATGCCGGTAGTAAAAGAACAGCAAATGATAACATGCCCAGTACGCCTGCAATGATAGCAAGTCCACCACTCTTAAATAAATGCACAATCTCTTTGTTTTTAATGCATTTTATCGCATACGCTATAAAAATGCAGACGGCAATCAGCAGAGTATAATAGACTATCTGTATATGATTTTGCTGAAATAAGAATGTTCCAAAGAGAAGAGTGGTAATAAAACCAAGCAGGTATTTCCGCTGTGTTAATAATATTATACCGGCAAGTACAGCCGGTGCGTAGGCCATCGAAGAAAATTTAGATGTATGCCCCACAGCGGTAATGACGGCATCATAAGAGGAGAAGGCGTAGGCCAATGAACCCAGGATAGCTATTTTATTCCTTATTCCCAGAACACAACTGAGAATATAAAATCCGATACAGGCCAGGAAAAAAAGACTTGCGGGTTCGGGAAATATCCTGGCATATATAAAGTGTATCCAGGAGATAGTAATATTATATTTGGCATCGAGGGCTATCTGGTAGCCGGGCATGCCGCTGAAAGTGCTGGTTGTCCATAAAGGATAATGTCCATATTTTTCTTTAAACTCAATTGAATGCTGTGCCATTCCCTGCCAGCCTACACTATCGTGCTGGGAAACAACCAATCCCCTTAACGCGGGCAAACAATAAACGATCGAAATAATTAAAAATATACCTATTGCAATTGCATGGGGTTGAACCCTTTGCCACAGCGACTTATTCATTGGCGATTTATTAATAGTGTGGCAAAGTAAGTATTTTTAAGCATGCAAAAACTCCTGTTCTTGTCAAGGGTGGCGCTGATCTGTAATATCTGCTTCCTAATTGCCGTATGGATGCGTTTTGTACCTTTTCTAACCAATGGCGTGGTTTCCTCCACGCTCATCATTACGGGTGGGGTGCTTTCCATTCTTATCAATTCTTGCCTGGTGGTTTTATACATAGTGTTGGTGGTTACCAGGCAACCCGTCAGGAATATAGTCCCTGGCTGGCTGATCATAACAAACTTTCTCATATTTGTTCTGCAGGTTATATTTTTGATGCGATGATTCATAATATTATCCACGACCGGGCCACAAGGCTATTTATCATTTTGGGTGGATTTTTTGTTGCTAATGCTATCATCGCTGAAGTAATAGGCGTGAAGATATTTTCGCTGGAAGACACCCTGGGTATTTCCAGAGCTGATTTTTCACTCCTGGGCGAGGAGCATTTATCTTTCAGCCTTTCGGTCGGCGTTGTGCCGTGGCCGGTAATTTTCGTTACTACTGATATTATTAATGAATATTATGGAGTGAAGGGAGTGAGGTTCCTTTCCCTGCTTACTGCTGCACTTATTGCTTTTGCCTTTATCGTTTTCTATTTTGCGATACATACTTCTCCCGATACTGCCTGGTGGATCAATTCATATTCTGATGAGGGGGTTCCCAATATGCAGTTGGCTTATGCTGCTATTTTCGGACAGGGAATGAATATTATTATCGGTTCCATCTCTGCGTTTATTATAGGCCAGATTGCTGATGCATTTATTTTCCGGAGGATAAAATTTCTTACCGGGGAAAAAAATATATGGATGAGGGCCACAATGAGTACGCTGGTTTCGCAGTTGATCGACAGCTTTGTGGTTACTTATATCGCTTTTTATATTTTTAAAGGAGTTAGTATTGGTCAATGTACCGCGTGGGCGCTTACATCATATGCCTACAAATTTATAATTGCTATTTTATTTACTCCCGCAGTATATTTAATTCATTGGGGCGCTGAAAAATACCTGGGTAAAGAGCTTGCGGCCAGGATGAAAAAAAGTGCGTTGGAAGGGTACTGATTTAATTATTCCAATTGAAAGAGGATGCTTCACAAAGTTAAAATGAAGATTTTCATCGTTTTTATGACGACCGTAAATTCCGCATTTTAAGGGGTAGTTTTTCTATTTTTTAGTAAGCGCGATCGTGCTACTTTTATAGTCCTGTTAAAAAAACAATTAATAAAACTCATTGCATAATAAGGGATTAACTATGAAAACCGCCAGGGGATTAATATGATTACAGATTAGCAGGATGGCTTAAATCACCTATCCTGCTAATCCTTTTCCCGTCTTCGTCCTACGAGCTATAGTATAGGAGGATTTCCCCTTAAGCTTCTGTCAATTAATTTTTATGCCGCGATCCCTTTATAATTCCTTTTCCTGCTATTCAAATACTTTTCATAGATAATATCACTCATGGGTTTATTATATACTTTACTTTCTACCCATGAAATAATATCCAGATAGGCAAATGAGCGTGTTTCAAAACGGTTCTTTTCGAGGTGTTTTATTTTATGAAGAAATACTTCCAGTTCCTGTCTTATCCTGTGTCTTGAAAATTGTAATGAATTTCTTAAGAACTTAAACATTTCTTCTTCAATGACTGTCAGGTTTTCCATTTTAGCCATGAACCTGAACACAGATTTTGTAAGTGATTCCATCAAACCAAAATTGCCTAGCTCGTAATGGGCAAGCAGATGCATTAAACGGGCATAACATTGCAGATCACTCCGAAGATCAATTGGCTCATTAATTATTCTTTGTACATAATCAATGGCTGAATTATAATCGCCGCTGCCAAAATATAATGAGGCGATCTTATAATTAAATACCAGTATGCGGTGCTTATCAAGATAGAGTGCATATTCAGCGAGTTTTTCTTCGAGATGGGGGATAAGTGGCAATCCTTCTTTAAATGTACCGCGCATAAAATGCCGGTTTATTTTTGCCTGCTGAATATATACAAATACCTGGACACGATAATTATCATGATGCTGAACAATATGTGAAGGGGCAAATCTTTCAAATCTATCGAGTACAATATCGAATTGCTGATGATTACGTAAGTCGAAATGTGCATTTAATAAATTATGCATTCCTTTAATATAGTGTCCCGTTTCTACGTTCACCATTTCAGGATGCTCACTAAATAAGTTCACCCATTTCTGTGCATATCGGTAATACTGGATAAAATCCTGCCTGATGAATGAATACCATCCATAACTCTGGCATAAGTACAGGCGCTCATAAAATCCTGTTTGTTTATAGGCATCCTTTGGCAAACGGCTGGAAAAAAAATCTTTTACAACCGCTTCATCTTTTTCGTTGCGTGCATGCCCGTGTTTAACGTACCAGCTATATAACTGCAGAGCCAGGTTAGATAACTGCGTAATCATTTTCCTGCGATCATGCACTTCAAGCGCCTCAATGGCAAGCAGGTCGGCCTTGCTTTGCATACTTCTGGTAATGTGTAAGGTTTCTATTTTTTTTTCAAGTGAAATGACCTGTATCAATATAGTGTCCTGGTGGTAGGTAATGGCTGCTTCCTTTACACGATCCAGTATTTTGAGACTTTGAACATAAAGCCCTTTATAGTAAAGAATGCGGGCATAATCGAGTTGCTCATTAAGTTCGAAGTCAAGGTTTTCGGTTCTTTTGAGTAGCCTTAAACTGGATAGTAATTCTTTATAAAGATGAGTCTTGAGGTTTGAAAGCTGTGGTTTTTCGGTGCCCGGGAGCTTTTTGAGCAGGAGCTTTTCATCGTATTCCTGCATTTTATCGAGTGCATCGAAGAGCTGGACGATCTTAAGGTCTTCTTTTGCGGAGTTTCTTTTGATATAAAGCTTAAAATGCCTCTTTTCAGACTTCTCCAGCGAATGTATTAGTTGAAATAAAATATCGGAAAAACGGGTGGACATAATAATAAAATTCAGCTCAAATCTAGTACAGATGCAGGTTCTGGCCGTGATGCACTGTCTTTGACATCATATAATCACTATATAATTGGATATTATTGAAAACAAACGTGGATTATATTTGTATCAGCAAATGAGTTACATATAGCAGGCAATCGTAAAAAGCAAGAATCGAAGAGGCTCATTTGAATAGTAAGCTGTGATACTCAGCACAAAACATACTATTGAAGATTTTCATATGGCAAGCAATCGTTAGAGGCCGTCCTATTCTTAGGAGGGCTTTTTTTGTGTGCGTGAAGTTAATGATTTATTAACATTAACAAAATAAATCTGTTTTTGGGCAGCAACTTATTTTGAAGAGCGATTGCCACTACACTCCAACGCTAAAGTTTTATCATACACGATCCTCAAACTGATACACTACCTAATTCTAATTATATTGGAAAATTGCCTGTCAGCCGTTACCTTTGCGGCCGGCAGGTCTTACACGACCAGCTCCTGCTGAACTCCCCCAGGACCGGAAGGTAGCAAGGGTAGGCGGTTGTAGCGGTGCGATGTAAGTAATCTGCCGATTTTTATTTTCAATATACGATCATGAAGTTTTTTATAGACACAGCAAATCTTGCTCAAATTACAGAGGCTCACGACTTAGGAATTTTAGATGGCGTTACAACTAACCCGTCATTAATGGCAAAAGAAGGTATAAAGAGTGAGGACGGCGTGATCGATCATTATAAAAAGATTTGTGAACTGGTTGATGGTGATGTAAGTGCTGAAGTGATCTCTACCAAATTCGATGAAATAATTGAAGAGGGTAAGAAACTCGCTGCCATCCATCCGAATATCGTGGTGAAAGTGCCAATGATCAAGGATGGCGTGAAAGCGCTGAAATGGTTCACCGACAACGGTATTAAAACAAACTGTACGCTGGTTTTCTCTGCAGGTCAGGCTATCCTGGCGGCAAAAGCCGGTGCTACTTACGTTTCACCATTTATCGGGAGAATTGACGACAGCAGTTGGGATGGAGTTGAGCTGATCTCGCAGATCGCCCATATATACCAGATCCAGGGTTATAAAACCGAAATCCTTGCAGCGTCTATTCGTAGCGCTTTACATATTGTTAAGTGTGCAGAAGCCGGCGCCGATGTTTGTACATGTCCGCTTGATCCAATCTTAGGGTTACTTAAGCACCCGTTAACAGATATTGGACTGGCCAAGTTCCTGGAAGATTCGCAGAAGATGCGCGCGGCAATGGTAAAATAACATTTTGCCTCTCTGGGGCAATTAATGAAATAAATGCTTTTGCAGTATAACGCCCCTACAGGGCGTTTTTGTTTTAAGTTACCCCAGGCAGGATAAAATATTAGTAGCAGAGAAGAAATTTCAAGCCACCCCCGGGTGAAGCGTCATTTTCTTCCAGGGCGTTTTTTTGAAGGAGCTGGAGCCATTACATCACTCATAGTAGGTAAAGGCTCGGTCGATTCATGCTTCTTTATATAGATCTCAGTTTCTGTTTTTAATGTTGAATTGGTAAGCGAAACAACTTTAACCGTAACCTTTTCCTTCTTAAAAGAAGTGTCGAGAAACAAACTGTTTCCCTCGAAAAAGCCATCGGAACAACTGAATTTTAAATCTTTATTCGTGAGAGGAAGGTATCTGCCGTTGTCGTATCTGCCTTCCACATTAATATAGTTATAAGTGCCTTTTTTCAGACTATCTGTATATAGGTTAAAATAGACGGAGTCCAGCTTTTGAGCTGAAGATTTCAGTGCCAAAACAAGTATTATGAAGGAAAAACCGGATCTCATGATACAGTCCAAGATATAAAATCCTGCCAAAAAGTTGTACAGTAACAAAATATTATTATTTTCGCCCCTTAATTATGATTTTCAACCTGCATATCAACCATCATCATACTTACCTCACGAGGTAGGCCTGGTGCTGTTTTGCAGCAAATATATCAGAGGGCTTACTAACGTGAGCCCTCTTTTTTTTATGTTCATTATTCAAAAACAATAACCGTAATGGTACGTAACAAGTTAAAGATCGCAATACAAAAATCAGGAAGGCTACACGACGATTCTGTGAAACTGCTAAAAGACTGTGGTATTGATATGAAGAATGGCGCCAATAAACTGAAAACGGAGTCAGAGAATTTCCCAATGGAGATCTATTTTCTTCGTGATGATGATATCCCTCAGTATGTAGAAGATAAAGTGGCTGATATCGGTATTGTTGGCGAAAATGTGATTTACGAAAAGAACAAAGACGTTCAAATAGTTGAAAAACTCGGTTTTGGTAAGTGTCGTTTGTCTGTTGCTGTTAGTAAATCAGAAAACTATAATGATATTAATTACCTGCAGGGAAAAAGAATTGCTACCAGCTATCCTGCTATTGTGAAAAAGTTTTTAAAAGAGAATACGATAAATACAGAAATCCACGAGATCAGCGGCTCTGTAGAAATAGCTCCGGGAATTGGATTAGCGGATGCTATTGTGGATTTAGTAAGCAGTGGCTCTACATTATTAGCAAATGGATTAAAAGAAGTGGAAACTATCCTGAGATCTGAGGCGGCATTAATCAAAAATGCAGGATTAACGCACGAGCAGAATATTATTCTCGATAAACTGTTATTCAGGATACGTTCGGTTAAAAAAGCAAAAAACAATAAATATGTTTTGTTGAATGCACCGAATAATAACCTGGAAAAGATCATCGGATTACTGCCGGGAATGAAAAGTCCGACTGTTTTACCGCTTGCAGAGCCAGGCTGGAGCAGCGTACATAGTGTATTAAGTGAAAGTGAATTCTGGGATATTATTGAGAAGTTAAAAGAAGAAGGCGCCCAGGGAATTTTAGTTGTGCCCATCGAAAAAATGATTATTTAATATCTCCGCCGGCTGCTTGTCATCAGGCAGGAATACCTGCGGGAAGTGCACAAGGTGCTTAAAAAAGAAAAAATGAAAGTATTTTTAAATCCCGGTATAAAACAATGGGAGGAGCTGCTGGAAAGACCGGTTCTTGATAATTCATCATTGGAAGAAAAAATAAAACCTATTCTTGATGATGTTAAAAAGAATGGCGACAGGGCGATAATAAAATATACAGCTCAGTTTGATAAAGCAGAAATAAGCAATATCGCCGTTACTGAAGGAGAAATTCA
This sequence comes from uncultured Chitinophagaceae bacterium, assembly GCA_964387165.1. Classification (GTDB taxonomy): domain Bacteria; phylum Bacteroidota; class Bacteroidia; order Chitinophagales; family Chitinophagaceae; genus Flavitalea. Next base: position 17,129 of record CAYLVR010000004.1, read on the forward strand.
GTTTGCGCTGAATAGTGTAAATACAGAATTGTTTGATGCTATACGCACCGCCGCAGATAATATTACTGTATTTCACAAAAAACAGGTACAACCGGTAGAAAAGGTTGAAACCATGCCGGGAATTAATTGCTGGAGAAAATCTGTAGGCATAGAAAAAGTAGGATTATATATTCCGGGTGGAACGGCTCCGTTATTTTCAAC
>CAYLVR010000004.1:17339-45246 GCA_964387165.1 uncultured Chitinophagaceae bacterium
TCTCCCCCGTCTGCTGATGGGAAAATTCATCCTGCAATATTGGCTGCAGCAACATACATCGGAATAAAGAAAATATTTAAAGCAGGAGGGGTGCAGGCGATTGCGGCAATGGCTTATGGAACGGAATCTGTGCCTAAAGTATTTAAGATATTTGGTCCTGGAAATCAATATGTCACTACAGCGAAACAGATGGTGCAGAAAGATGGTGTGGCGATTGATATGCCTGCTGGTCCCAGTGAAGTAGCTGTTTATGCTGATAAAACAGCCAGGTCTTCCTTTGTAGCTGCCGATCTTTTATCGCAGGCTGAACATGGCGCCGATAGCCAGGTTATATTAGTAACCGATGACGAATTAATGATCCAGAAAGTTGAATTTGAATTAAAACTGCAATTAGATAATTTACCAAGAAAACACCTTGCTGAGCTTGCGTTGAATAATAGTAAAATAATTCTTGTTCAAAACAGTGATGAAGCGATCGCGTTATTGAATATGTATGCTCCTGAGCATCTTATTTTATCCTGCGATAACGCTGAAGCATTATCTGAAAAGGTTATTAATGCAGGATCTGTGTTTATTGGGAATTATTCTCCCGAAAGCGCAGGTGATTACGCCAGTGGCACCAATCACACTCTTCCAACAAATGGATATGCCCGCGTTTATAGTGGTGTTAGTGTGGATAGTTTTGTAAAGAAGATCACGTTTCAGCAGTTAACCCGGGAAGGGTTAAATAATATTGCCAAAACAGTTGAGCTAATGGCTGAAGCCGAAGGGTTACGCGCCCACGCTGAAGCGGTTAGGATAAGATTAAAGAACTAGTTATGTTTAATATAGATAATTTATTAAGAGAGAATATTAGAAACCTTACGCCATATTCGTCGGCGCGCGATGAATTTAAAGGGGAAGCAAATATTTTCCTTGATGCAAATGAAAATAGTTTCGGGTCGCCATTAACAAAATGGTACAATCGTTATCCCGATCCGCTGCAATTAAAAGTAAAGGAGAAACTGAAGGAGATTAAAGGACTGCTCCCTGAGAATATTTTCCTGGGTAACGGTAGCGACGAATGTATAGACATCCTGATCAGGGCTTTTTGTGAGCCGGCAATCGATAATATTATTATTTGCCCGCCTACTTACGGTATGTACGAAGTAAGCGCGAATATTAATAATGTAGCTATTAAAAAAGTTCCGTTAACCATCGATTATCAACTTGATCTTGAGTCAATAGCTAATGCAATAGATGGAAATACCAAGCTCATCTTTCTATGCTCCCCAAATAATCCTACAGGAAGTTCATTAAATAGGGAAGATATAGAAATCATCCTCAATAATTATTTTGGTTTAGTAGTCATCGATGAAGCCTATATTAATTTTTCAAGATTTAAATCCTTTACACGGGATATTACGGAATACCCGAATCTCGTGGTAATGCAAACATTATCAAAAGCCTGGGGGTTAGCCGCTCTTCGTATAGGAATGTCTTTTGCATCTTCGGAGATCATTAATATTATGAACCGTATCAAGCCTCCTTATAATATCAACCAGGCTTCACAGGAGCTTGCATTAAAAGCGCTGGAGAACGTAGAAGAGGTAAATGAAATGATCAGGGAGATTGTGAAAGAAAGAGGGATGCTTGAAAAAGTATTGGCAGAATTGAAAGTGATTAAACATATTTATCCTTCTGATGCTAATTTTTTACTCGTGCAGGTCACAGAGCCTGTTCCGATTTATAAGTATTTATTGCAGAAAGGAATTGTGGTGCGCGATCGAAGTAAAGTAGAATTATGTGAAGGCTGTTTAAGGATCACTGTTGGTACACCTGCCGAGAATACTAAACTTATTAATGCACTTAAAGAATATCCTGGCCAATAAATCGATAATTTTATTATAATGAAAAGAGTTTTATTCATAGATCGAGATGGGACTTTAATTAATGAAGCTCCTCCAACATACCAGATAGATTCACTGGAGAAAGTGGTTTTTTACCCACATGTATTCGAATATATGGGACGCATCGCCCGCGAATTTGATTATGAATTAGTAATGATCACTAATCAGGATGGACTGGGAACGGATTCTTTTCCTGAACACACTTTCTGGCCTTTGCACAATTTTATAATGCAGGCGCTGGAAGGTGAAGGGATTAAATTCAGTAATGTGCTGATTGATAAAACTTTTGCAAAAGATAATGCTCCTACACGTAAGCCGGGAACAGGGATGGTGCTGAACTATATGAACAATGAAGAATATGATTTAGAAAATTCTTATGTAATAGGTGATAGAATTACGGATGTGCAGCTTGCAAAAAATATGGGATGCAAAGCTATATGGCTGAGTAACGATCCTGGCCTGGGTGCGGCAGAAATTGCTAATTCTATGAATGAATTAAAACCGGTAATTGTTCTCGAAACAGGTGAGTGGAAAAAAGTTTACCAGTTCTTAAAAGCTGGTTTGCGGCAGGTTGTTCACGAACGTAATACACATGAAACGCAGATAAAGATTGAAATTAATATGGACGGTACCGGTAAATCGAATATAGTTACCGGGTTAGGTTTTTTTGATCATATGCTCGACCAGATTGCGCGTCATGGAAAGCTGGATTTAACTATTCGCACCAATGGCGATCTGCATATTGATGAGCACCATACGATAGAAGATACGGGTCTTGCACTTGGCGAAGCATTTGCCATGGCACTTGCCGATAAACGTGGTATGACTCGTTATGGATTTGCCTTGCCTATGGATGAGGCTGAAGCGAAAGTGTTAATTGATTTTGGTGGCCGCCCCTGGATTGTGTGGAACGCTGAATTCAAGCGCGAATACATAGGCGAAGTGCCAACGGAAATGTTTTTTCATTTCTTTAAATCATTCAGTGATGCAGCCAAATGCAATTTAAATATTGAATGTAAAGGCGAAAATGAGCACCATAAAATAGAGGCCATTTTTAAAGCCTTTGCCAAAGCCATCCGTATGGCTGTGATCCGTGATCCTTTAAGTAATTATCTGCCTAGTACGAAGGGTGTATTGTAGCTGATCAGTATTTAGCTCGTTAAAACACACCTTTACTTCGGTGAAAATACCTTTTCTATTTTTACCAGCGCTTCTACCTTGCATCAGATGGTGAAGCAACGTGAGAACAAGTATGATAAAGTGCTGCGGGAGAATCTGGTGAAACCCAGTTGTGGGTTGATCAGGTATTTGCTATCCATAGAGGTGGAGGAGGTTATACCAATTCCACCAGTTACCAGGCAAACTGTCATTGAAAGAGAAACGGATACAATTGTAATAATAAAGGCAAATGGAAGAAAACCGTTTATTCTGCATTTAGAATTTCAGAGTACGAACGACAGGAGGATGTGTAAAAGAATGGCTGTATATGATCACATGCTTCATTTGCAACATGATATGGAAGTAATCGGTGTTGTGGTCTATATCGGTAATAAGAAATTAAATATGCGGAATTCGGTGACATTTAATGGCAATAGTTATTCTTTTAAATTGATTGATATCAGGAACATGAACCCTGAGTTATTGTTGCAATCTGATAATCCCAGGGAAAATATTCTTTCAATCCTGTCAGTTAATCGTGGTAACAGGGAGTTTATAATAAATAAAATAATAACTAAATTGCAATTGCAAATAACTTCTGAATCTGAATTTAGGGAACGTATTCGTGAAATGATTCTCCTGGCGGGATTAAGAGAAGTGGGTTTGCAACAAATAATATTAAAGGAGGTACAAAAAATGCCAATACATTACGATGTGCGAAAATTTGTTCTTTTTCAAATGGGAAAGTCTGAAGGTAAGTCTGAAGGAAAACATGAAGGTATTATTCAAACAGCCCGAAACTTGTTGAAAAACGGCGTTGATATTACCCTGGTGCATAAATGCACTAAATTAAAAATGTCGGAACTCAAAAAGTTAGCACAACAAAACAAGGTGGGTGTTGATGTGTAATAATTAATGTTACCAGGCCTACTCAATGGCGACCGCAAATTTGCCATTGGTAATACTCACTTTATTACCATCAATATCAAATGCCTCTCCACTAAAAGCAATTGTTACCATTGACTTGCTTTTGTCGAAAGAAAGAATGGTATAATTCATTTCAGCGCCGGGATCCAGGTCTGTTGATTCATAAATGTTTTCTATGGAAGAGAATGTCTCAGAATAAAAAAATCCATTCCAGTAGTCGGTGCCTTCTACTCCTGATTTATAATTTTTAACAGTAAAAGTGGTGTCTAATAAGTCGAGTACTACATTAAAAATATGGCCTGTTGATTCTTCTGCTCCGATGACACCTAGCTGGTAAGGACCACTGCTTCCCGGGTTGGTGTTGAACGAAGTACTTTCGAATAACATTTTACCTTTATACACTGTTGTTCCCTCCGTAAAAGTCCAGGTATTAACCTTTGTGCCATAATCCTGGCTGTCATTGGATTTTTTACTGCAGGATGCAAAAACGAGAATTGATAGAATCAGCAGGGGGAGAAGATTCCTTGATAAATTCATAAGGCTGGTATTATTAGAATGGGACCAGAACGTAATAAAAGCGTCTTTATTGTCATTTTTCTAACGTTATCCAGACAGGTGCATGATCACTGGTTTTTTCCCAACCTCTCACCTCACGATCCACACCAGCATTGATTAATAATTTCTCCACCTGCGGGCTTAGCAAAAAATGATCAATTCTTAATCCGGCATTGCGGCCATATGCATTGCGGAAATAATCCCAGAAAGTATAGATCGTTTCAGTCGGATATAATTTTCGAATGGCATCCGTCCAGCCCTGGCCAACAAGTATATTGTAGGCATCCCTTATCTCTATTCTGAATAACGCATCATTAACCCAGCGTTCAGGTTTATATACATCAAGTTCAGTTGGCATCACATTAAAATCCCCTGCCAATATAACCGGTTTTTCGGCCTTAAGAAGTTCTTGTGCATGGTCCTGAAGTCTTTTGAACCATGCCTGTTTATATTCGAATTTAGGGCCTGGGTATGGGTTCCCGTTAGGGAGATAAAGGCATCCAATAATAATTCCGCTGATTTCAGCTTCTATATAGCGGCTATGCAAGTCCTCCGGATCGCCAGGCAGCACGTTTCTGAGTTCTTTCGGCTGTCCAATCCTGGAAAGGATGGCCACACCATTCCAACTCTTCTGCCCATGCCATATGGCCTTATAGCCGGCCTGTGTGATGGCATCTACAGGAAACTTTTCCTGCGGAGCCTTTAGCTCCTGCAGGCAAACAATATCTGGCTTAGACTCATCGAGCCAGCGGAGCAGCACAGGCAGGCGTCCATTCACCCCGTTTACATTATAAGTGGCTATTTTCATTAGAAATGAAAGATATAAAAAATCAGAACTACTAACACTCCTGCTTTGACTGGGCATCAATTTGAGGAACTCTATTAAAACAGTAAACGAAAGGCAGGAGTTCTTAAACAAACAGTTTTAATCACCGTCCGGATGATTCCACGCCGATTGCACACTGATTGCACACTGATTCCAGATTGATGGTTGATTGATGAATGATAGATGATTGACCGATGATTGATTGATGACCAACCGATGACCGACTGATGAATGACTGATGACTAACCGATGAAATTGCCTGGCTTAGAATAGTTATGGGAAAGGCAGCAGGCAATGTAACTGCAGATAGTTTATGGATAAGGTTGGGAAGGATACGATATTCAGGCAGTTAAAATCAGGTGAAACGGTTGTGGCGGAGCAGGCAAAGAAGTAATTATTGGTTCAGCAGCCTGCCTAAATCCCCTATAGTCTGTTTCCTGTTTAACTCTCTAATACCCCTTTTTTCAAAGGGGGAGTGCCAGGTCTCTGTTTTCAAAATGAGTCACTACTCCTGCTTTTTAAATTTGGAAGCAATCAAAAAAGATCACATATTTGCATTGCAATGAAAATTTCTATTACAAATCAACAGTGGTGGTGGCATGCTAACTCCGACAGGGGCAGGTAGTGCTATACTATTTTGTAAAGCTATATATGGCCCCGGTATAAACCGGGGTTTTTTGTTTTAAACCAGGTCCTATTCAATTTATAAAGAAACATTTAGCAACAAATGAAAATAAAATTAGAAACGAACTGTAAAAAAATGCTGGCCGATGTGTTTACGCCGGTAGGTATTTATTTACGCGTCCGCGATCGCTTCCGTGATACGATACTACTTGAAAGTGCGGATCACCGGGCATCAGAAAATAGCTATTCATTTATCTGTATCAATGCTATCGGAGGAATTGAAATTTCATCACTGAACAGTATCGAAACGAAATATCCCGGGTTTCCTGCGGAGAGATCTTCTATTAAAGATCCTTCAAAAGTTCCGGTTCAGTTATGGGAGTATATGCAACGGTTTGAAATAAAAAGCGGCAGTAAAGAAGCAGGATTTGCGCAGGGTTTATATGGTTATACTACTTATGACGCAGTTCAGTTCTTTGATACGGTAAAATTATCATCAAGGAATGCAAAACAACCGGATATTCCTTTAGTAAGATATCGTTTGTACCAGTACGTTATAGCAATCAATCATTTTAAGAATGAATTGTTCCTCTGCGAAAATATTATTCCGGGGGTGGAAAGAGAGTCGGGTATTGTTGAATCTTTAATTCGCAGTAAAGATGTTCCTGTTTTTCCTTTTAATACAAAGAAGGAGGAGACATCGAATATTAATGATGAAAACTATAGAGAATCTGTGCGTAAAGGAATCCAGAGTTGTTTAAGGGGTGATGTTTTCCAGATTGTATTGAGCCGCCGCTTCAGCCAGCAATTTACAGGTGATGAATTTAATGTGTATCGCGCATTGCGTTCCATTAATCCTTCTCCTTATCTGTTTTATTTCGATTACGGCGATTATCGTTTATTAGGATCATCTCCTGAGGCGCAACTGGTTATTAAAAACGGCAAGGCAATCGTGCATCCTATTGCAGGAACATTTAAAAGAACCGGCGATGATGAAATTGATCAGCAGCGTGCAGAAGACCTGTTAAAAGATGCCAAAGAAAACGCTGAACATGTAATGCTGGTGGATCTTGCCAGGAATGATTTAAGCAGGCTTTGTGATAATGTGCAGGTAGAGCAATACCGGCAGATACAATATTATTCGCACGTTATTCATTTGGTGAGCCAGGTCACTGGAAGAGTGCGCCCTGGCAGTAATCCATTTGATTTACTGGCAAGAACATTTCCCGCAGGCACATTGAGTGGTGCACCGAAATTCAAAGCAATGAATTTAATTGATGAATATGAAACAACTGCGAGAAGTTATTATGGTGGAGGAATTGGATTCATTGGTTTTGATGGGAGCTGCAACCACGCAATAATGATCAGGACGTTATTAAGTAAAAATAACCACCTGCTGTATCAGGCAGGAGCGGGTATTGTTGCCGCATCAAATCCTGAAAGCGAACTACAGGAGGTAAATAATAAATTAAATGCGTTAAAATCAGCAATACAATTTGCTAAAGAAATATGAAATTCCAAAAGGCATTCTATCCGACCTTAAAAAATAATTAATTACTGATGAATATTCTAGTGTTCGATAATTACGATTCATTTACATATAACCTGGTTCATTTGGTAGAAAAAATATTGCCAGTAAAAGTGGATGTTTATCGCAACGATGAAATAGCACTTGAAAAAGTGAAAGCTTACGATAAAATAATTTTGTCTCCCGGACCTGGCGTGCCGTCAGAAGCAGGGATGTTATTACCTTTGATTAAGGAATACGCTTCTTCTAAATCTATATTGGGAGTGTGCCTTGGCCACCAGGCAATAGGTGAAGCATTTGGTGGCTCGATAACCAACCTGAGCAAAGTATATCATGGTATTTCCACGACCTGTATCATTAAAAATAATAAAACGGTATTATTTAAAGGAATAGCGGCTGAAATTGAAGTGGGAAGGTATCATAGCTGGATAGTAAATAAAAGCGATCTGCCAAAGGATCTTGAAATAACTGCAGAAGATGAAAACGGTTTTATTATGGCGATGCAACACAAAAAATATGATGTGCAGGGCGTACAGTTTCATCCTGAAAGTGTATTAACCCCAGATGGCGAAACGATATTAAAAAACTGGCTGTTAAAATGAAACGAAGGCTTTAATGACCATAAAAAATTATTGATACGGGATGAAAAAAATATTACAATACTTATTTGAACATAAATCGTTAAATAAACAGGAAGCAAAAGATGTGCTGGTGAATATTTCGCGTGGTGCATTTACCGAATCAGAGATCGCTGCATTTATTACTGTGTATTTGATGCGAAGTATTACTATTGCTGAACTGGAAGGATTCCGCGATGCATTACTTGAACTTTGTTTAAAAGTAGATCTTAACGGCCATTCAGTAATGGATATCGTTGGAACAGGCGGTGATGGAAAGAATACTTTTAATATTTCCACTTTATCGTGCTTTATAGTGGCCGGAACTGGTCAGAAAGTGGCGAAACATGGTAACTACGGGGCCTCTTCGATAAGTGGTGCATCGAATGTAATGGAGAAAATAGGATACACTTTTAAAACCGGTAGCGATCAGCTTAAAAAAGAAGTGGAAGAAGCCAATATCTGTTTTTTGCATGCCCCAATATTCCACCCGGCGTTGAAAACAGTTGGACCAATAAGAAAAAATCTTGGTGTCCGTACATTTTTTAATATGCTTGGGCCAATGGTAAATCCGGCAGCGCCTGCCTTCCAGCTTGTAGGGGTGTATAACCTGGAAATGGCCAGGATATATAATTACCTGCTGCAGCAAACAGACAGCGCATTTACTATTATCCACGGTTTGGATGGCTACGACGAGATTTCTCTTACCAACGACACCAAAGTGATCACGGCATCGGGCGAAAAAATCATGACCCCGGAACAATTAGGCAAAAGAATGGTAAATGCGAGCGATATTTACGGTGGAAATTCCGTAGACGATGCCGCCAGGATGTTTGTGAAGATATTGAAAGGCGAGGGTACCTGGGCACAGAATGCAGTGGTGCTGGCAAATGCTGCCATGGCGCTTAATTGTACAGGTAATTATAAAACTTATGATGATGCTTTTAATGCTGCGGTTGAAAGCCTGGAAAGTGGAAAAGCAAACCAGTGTTTACAAAAATTAATTGCTCTTCAATAATGAATATTCTTGATAAAATAATTGAGCACAAACATCTTGAAGTAATCGAGAACAGGATGAATTTTCCTATTCAGGAATTACAGGGTACGCAGGAGTTTTCACGTAAGGCCCTGTCTTTTAAAAGTGCATTGTTAAATGAACATAGCACAGGTATTATTGCTGAGTTTAAAAGACAATCACCTTCAAGGGGGGTGATTAATGGTAATGCAGACGTAGTGGCCGTTACAACAGCTTATGCCGTAAATGGTGCGGCTGCATTATCTGTACTTACCGATAAAAAATTCTTTGGCGGATCTAATGAAGACCTACGAAAAGCAAGAATAAATAATATCCCCATATTAAGAAAGGATTTTATTATTGATGAATACCAGATCGTGGAAGCGAAATCAATCGGCGCCGATGTGATATTGTTGATCGCTGCGTGTTTAACGCCCGATGATGTAAAACGGCTGGCGGGTTTTGCGAAGGAGATTGGCCTGGAAGTATTACTGGAAATTCATAATGCAAACGAACTTAATCATATATGTGCAGATTGTGATGTGGTGGGAATTAATAATCGCGACCTCAAAACATTTATTGTTGATATAGATCGTTCAATAGAATTATCTGCGAAAATCCCTGCTGGTAAAGTTAAAATTGCTGAAAGTGGTATTACTGATACTGATACTATTTTGAAGTTTAAGAATGCTGGTTTCAAAGGATTCCTGATTGGCGAAAACTTTATGAAACAGCAGGATCCTGCAATTGCTTTTGCCTCATTCATCAAACACTTAAAAACAGGGTAGTAAATGAGAATTAAGGTATGCGGAATGACACAACTCGAACAGGTAGAACAACTGCCTGCAATTGGAGCGACATTTGCAGGATTTATATTTTATCCTAAATCCCCGAGATACGTATTCAGGCATATAACATCGGCAGAATTAAAAAAAATAAATACCATCAACAAAGTGGGAGTATTTGTAAATGCATCGGTAGAGGAAGTTTTATTAATGGTTGATGAATGCCGCCTGCAAATGGTGCAATTGCATGGTGATGAATCGCCTAAATATTGTGAGCGGATAGCTGATTATGTTTCCGTAATAAAGGCTTTTCGTTTAAGTGATAACGATTCAATAGAGTGGATGATCAATCCTTATAAGGATGTGTGTGATATGTTTATGTTCGATACAATGGGAGCGGGATACGGGGGAACAGGGAAAAAGTTTGACTGGAACATTCTTAAAGGCAGTAATATCAGTAAGCCGTTTTTTTTAAGCGGTGGGATACATCCCGATGACACAAAGGCATTAAAAGAATTCCAGAATGAAGCGGTGGCCAAAACATTATTTGCAATAGATATTAATAGCAAATTTGAAACAGCGCCCGGAATTAAACAAATGGATAAAGTGGCAAAGTTTATAAATGAATTAAAGGAGTGACCTGACCCGGTTGCAGTGGAGAAATGGTTTTTTGCGGACTGGTACGGACGCGACTGGCTTGATTTAAAATAGAAGTATGTTAAAAACATTCAGAGATCCCAGTGAAATGGGCTATTATGGTAAATTTGGTGGTGCATATATTCCCGAAATGTTGCATCGTAATGTAGAAGAACTGCGTACAAAATATCTTGATATTATGTATGAACAGGCATTTCAAAAGTCTTACAGGGATCTTTTAAAGGATTACGTTGGCCGGCCAACTCCGTTGTATTTTGCATCCCGATTAAGCGAAAAGTATAATGCGAATATTTATTTGAAACGTGAGGATCTGTGCCATACCGGCGCTCATAAAATAAACAATACGATCGGCCAGATATTATTAGCAGAAAAACTCGGTAAAAAAAGGATTATTGCAGAAACAGGTGCGGGTCAACATGGAGTTGCCACCGCAACCGTTTGTGCTTTAAAAAATATCGAGTGCATTGTGTACATGGGAGAAAAAGATATTGAGCGCCAGGCGCCAAATGTTGCACGAATGAAAATGCTGGGCGCAACTGTGATTCCCGCAGTGAGCGGCAGTAAAACATTAAAGGATGCGACGAATGAAGCTATTCGCGACTGGATAAATAATCCCAACGACACTCATTATATCATAGGGAGCGTTGTAGGCCCGCATCCTTATCCTGATATGGTGGCACGTTTTCAAAGTATAATCAGCGAAGAGATTCGTTGGCAGTTAAAAGAAAAAACAGGATCAGAACTACCTCAGTACGTAATTGCATGCGTAGGCGGTGGCAGTAATGCGGCTGGCGCTTTTTATCATTTTCTTGATGAAGAAAAGGTTAAACTGGTAGCGGTGGAAGCAGCCGGTTACGGAATTAGCAGCGGTATGAGCGCTGCAACAACACAGTTGGGGAAACCGGGTGTGTTGCATGGCAGTAAAAGTTTAGTGATGCAAACTGAAGACGGACAGGTCATTGAACCGCATAGTATTTCCGCGGGGCTTGATTATCCTGGTATAGGGCCAATGCATGCTAATTTATTTGATTCTGGCAGGGGGCTGTTTTTAAGCGCCACAGATAAAGAAGCATTAAATGCCTCCTTCTCTATTGCCAAATTAGAAGGGATTATTCCTGCATTGGAAACAGGCCATGCGTTCGCAGCGCTTGATCAGTTAAAACTAAAAAAATCAGACAATATAATTATTTGCTTAAGTGGGCGTGGCGATAAAGATCTGGCTACATATATGAAAGCAATGAACGAGCAATAGAAAATGTTAAAGCGATGAATTAAACTCCATAGGGGCTTAATGTGAGTAGAAAGAAAATATTAATAAATCTCACCCATAAGGGCGAATTGTTATGAACAGGATAGACGAATTATTTAGAAAGAAAAGCAATCGAATATTAAATGTGTATTGCACTGCCGGATTCCCTACTGTAAACAGTACACTTGAAGTGATGAGATCACTGCAGCAATCAGGTGCAGACATGATTGAATTGGGCATGCCTTACAGCGACCCATTAGCAGATGGCCCTGTTATTCAGGCCAGCAGTACCAAAGCCATTGAGAGCGGCATGACAATGAATAAACTGTTTGCCGATCTTAAGACCTTTAGAAATGAGATAAACCTTCCTGTTATATTAATGGGTTATATGAACCCTGTATTGCAATATGGATTTGAGAACTTCTGTAAGAAGGCAGCAGAAGTAGGTGTTGACGGTTTAATTCTTCCGGACCTTCCTATTTATGAATTCGAAATAGAATATGGAACCATTATCAAAAAATATGGGCTGAATTTTATCTTCCTGGTTACTCCCGAAACATCAGAAGAAAGAATTAAAAAACTCGACCAGCTAAGTACCGGATTTTTATATGCTGTTTCTTCTTCTTCCACCACAGGAAATGATAAGAACATGGGTATGCAGTCCGATTATTTCAAAAAGCTGCAATCTTTAAACTTAAAGAATCCTGTATTGATAGGCTTCGGCATAAAAGATAAAAGCACCTTCGATGCAGCCTGTGAATATGCAGCGGGGGCCATCATTGGTACGGCTTATATCAAAGCGCTTGATGGAGCATCGTCTATTTCCACTACCACACAACAGTTTATTAATGCCATCATCAAATAATATAGTAATTATGAAATACAATGCTGGTAATATTCAATCGGTATTATATGCATTGGAAAGAATAGGAGTGAGTGCTATGGTCTCTGATAATCATGATGAGATTCGTGCAGCGGATAAGGTGATTTTTCCGGGGGTGGGAGAGGCCAGCACTGCTATGAGCTATCTAAAGGAGCGAAACCTGGATACATTAATTAAAGATCTCAAACAACCTGTATTTGGTATTTGCCTGGGTATGCAGTTAATGTGTACTCATTCTGAAGAAAATGACACAGAATGCCTGGGAATCTTTAACGAAAAAGTAAAATTGTTTAAAGCTGCGAAGAATAAAGAAAAAATACCACAGATAGGCTGGAACAATATATATCATTTAAAAACAGGATTGTTTGATGGTGTTCCTGAGCATTCATATATTTATTCTGTACATAGCTATTATGCATCGGAGGGCGCTGATACTATTGCAACAGCAGATTATATTCATCCATATAGTGCAGGGTTACATAAAAACAATTTTTATGGCGTTCAGTTTCACCCCGAAAAAAGCGCAGCTATAGGTGAACAGATATTAAAGAACTTTGTCAATATTAATTAAGTACGATGCAACTAATACCGGCAATTGATATTATAAATGGGAAATGCGTGAGGCTCACACAGGGCGATTACAGTGCCATGACCATTTATAACGAGAACCCTTTGGAAGTGGCCAAACAATTTGAAGATGCGGGATTAACAAGATTGCATCTTGTGGATCTTGATGGAGCAAAAGAGGGCGCTGTAAAAAACTGGAAGGTCCTGGAAGCCGTCGCTTCAAAAACTTCTTTAACTATTGATTTTGGTGGAGGAATAAAAACAACTAAAGATGTAGATATTGTTCTGGAAAGTGGTGCACACTGGGCCACCGTAGGAAGTATTGCTGTTAAAAATGACACGTTATTTATAGAATGGATCGATAAATACGGCGCTGCTAAATTTTTATTGGGAGCCGATGTGAAAAATGAGAAAATAGCAATAGGCGGTTGGCTCGAAACGACTGATATATGGATATACGATTTTATAAGGAAATATATGAAGCATGGTATTAACCAGGTTTTCTGCACCGATGTAAGCAAAGATGGCTTATTGCAGGGACCTTCAACTTCTTTATATAAAAATATCGTTAACGAATTTCCCTCTCTGCATTTTATTGCCAGTGGTGGTGTAAGTTCTTTGAAAGACTTAGAGGAACTTGCAGCAATAGGCTGTAATGGTGCCATTGTAGGGAAAGCTATTTATGAAAACCGGATTTCATTAAACGATCTGAAAAATTTTCAATTGTGTTAACTAAAAGGATTGTTCCATGTCTTGATATTAAAGACGGTAGAACAGTAAAAGGAATTAATTTTGAAAACATCCGCGATGCAGGAGATCCTGTGGAGTTGGGAGCATTATATGCAGAGCAGGGTGCAGATGAATTAGTGTTTTTAGATATTACGGCTACAGTTGAAAAAAGGAAAACGCTTAGCCAGTTGGTTAACCGGATATCTCATAAAATAAATATTCCTTTTACTGTAGGAGGAGGAATAAGCAGTGTAGAAGATGTTAGTGTATTATTACAAAACGGTGCAGATAAGATTTCAATAAACAGTGCTGCGTTCCGGAATCCTGCATTAGTAGCCGATCTCGCCAAACAATTCGGTAGCCAGTGTGTTGTGCTTGCAATTGATACAAAAAAAGAAGATGATGGTGAATGGTATGTGTATTTAAATGGCGGACGGTTAAAAACCGATACTAAATGTTTTGATTGGGCAAAGCAAGCTGTTGATCTTGGCGCTGGTGAAATATTATTAACGTCCATGAATAATGATGGTACCAAAAAAGGGTTTGCTATAGATATCACCAAATTGCTTGCGGAAAATTTACCTGTTCCTGTTATCGCATCAGGTGGTGGTGGCAGTATGAAACATTTTTCGGATATATTTAAAGAAGGAAGTGCGGATGCGGCCCTGGCAGCGAGTATTTTCCATTTTAAAGAAATTGCCATACCTGAATTAAAACATTATCTAATCACACAGAACATTAAAGTAAGAATATGACCATTGATTATAATAAATATTCCGATGGGCTGGTACCGGCTGTTATCCAGGATGTTAATACCAATATCGTTTTAATGCTTGGATTTATGAATGAAGAAGCAGTGAATAAGACGAGGGCCGAAGGGAAAGTTACATTCTATAGCCGCAGTAAAAACAGGCTATGGACAAAAGGAGAAGAAAGTGGCAACTTCCTGCTTTTTAAGGATATTAAAGTTGATTGCGATAACGATACGTTGTTGATCAAAGCACAACCCGTTGGCCCGGTTTGCCATACCGGTGCCGATACCTGTTGGAACGAAAAGAATGTCAGCCAATTGTCTCCTTTGACCGCCGGCAGCCATCGGTCGGAGACTATGACGTTGGACGAAGGCTTAACGAAGAAGGTTGGAGATGTGCGAAGCGCAGCAGGCTCAGATTTCCTTTTATACCTGGAAAACATAATCGAATCCCGCAGAGCCGGCACCGATGAATCTTCGTATGTTAAAAAGATGTTTGGTAAGGGTATCAACAAAATGGCACAAAAAGTTGGGGAAGAGGCAGTTGAGCTGGTTATAGAAGCGAAGGATAATAATGAAGAATTGTTCCTTGGCGAAGCTGCCGACCTGATGTTTCATTATTTACTTTTGCTTAACGCAAAAGGGTATAAATTGCACAACGTTATAGATGTTTTACAAACACGTCATTCTAAATAGTTGATTATGAAGAACCTTATCGTAGGTTTGTTATTATTTCCTTTTGTTTTGGGCGCCCAGGATAAATTCAGTATTGCAGGAAATGTACAGGGATTGCCCGACGGTTCATCCATAACTATTTCTGATATTAATAATCCAACTGATACACTTGCAAGATCCACCGTAAAAGGCGGAGTCTTTGAATTGAAGGGGTCTGTAAAGGAACCGAATTTATTACAATTGAATTTTGATGGGATTAAGAAAAAGGCAGCATTATTTATTGGAAACGAAAAAGTGAAAATCAGCGGCAATTCTGAAGCGCTGAATGAAATAAAAGTAACAGGTTCCCCTGTGCACGATGATTTTGAACAATTCAAAAGCACCTTCAATCCTTTATTTGAAAAATTAGGTGAACTTGGACAGCAGATAAACAGCTCTTCTGTAAAAAATGATTCACTAAATGCTGTGTATTTTGATCAGCTGACTAAAATAAAATCTGAAGTAGACAATTTCGTTAAAAACAAACCTGCTTCTCCTGTTACTCCGTTCGTGGTGATGGTAACCAGTGAACTGGAACAGGATGGCGCTGCAATGGAACGCAGATATGCAGCATTAGATAAAAAAACGCAAAAAGGATTTTACGGTAATTTGATTAAACAACAAATAGAAAGCGGGAAGGCAGGAACTATAGGATCAGAGGCTATTGAATTTTCGCAGGCGGATACAGAAGGCAGACAGGTGGCATTAAGTTCTTTTCGTGGAAAATATGTACTGGTAGATTTCTGGGCAAGCTGGTGCAGACCATGCCGCGATGAAAACCCTAACGTGGTAAAAGCGTTTAATAAATTCAAGGATAAAAATTTTACTGTTCTCGGTATTTCTCTCGACCGGGATAAAAATTCGTGGTTAAAGGCTATTAAAGCGGATAATCTTACCTGGACACAGTTAAGTGATCTGAAGTTCTGGAACAATGAAGTGGCCACTAAATATAAAATTCAATCTATTCCACAGAACATTTTAATTGATCCTAATGGAAAAATAATTGCAAAAAACCTTCGGGGTACTGAGCTTCATAGTACGTTGAATAAATTATTAAAATAGTTAACAGCTTTTAATTTATATCTTTCCCTGCTTTCAGTTTAACAATTATCTTTTCAACATTTAGTTTATTTATGGGATCAGGCGCCAATGGCTGAGCAAGCTGTGCATTTCTTAATGCGTTCTTATAATCACCATTTGCTGAATATCCCCTGGCGAGCCCAATATAGGTAGTAAATTGTTTCGGGTTTTTTGTTGCATTCATTTTAAATATGTCCAGGGCTTCTTTATTTCTTTTTGCAGCAATTAATTGTCGTCCATACTGATGTATTTCCTGCATATTTGCCAGCGGCATTGCTTTTTTCATTATTTCAGTAGCTTCATTTTCTTTTCCTGCAAGTGTTAATAATTGTGCTTTTGTAGTCCATGGTTGAAATTGTTTATCTCCGCCAAATAAAGGACTTGTTGCAGAGTCAGACCACAGTAATGCTTCTGCAATATTTGTATTATGTGCAGCACACCATTGAGCCGCCTGGTCGAATGCCTGCCAGTTAAACCCTTTTTCCCCTCGTAATTCCCTGCGAAAACTTGCGATCTGATCATTTGTGACATTTGCTTCAATCTTAAATGGAATAATTAATTTCTCCCATGCTAACTGAACAGTTGCCGTTGAATCTGTTTGATCAGCAAATTGGTAAGTTAACCACTCATACGATTTGTCGGTAGCTACAGGTTTTACATTTACTCTTAATGCATCTTCTTCTTCCTTATAGAAATAACTTCCCCACGACGTTGAATTCTTTGAAAAGATAACTGTTGATTCATTGGGACCATAAGCAACAAATAAAGAATATTTACCAGCTGGCAATTCTTTTCCTTTAATTTTTACATCATTTGAAAAGCTGATGGTGGTGCTTTCGTTTGCGCCAGCCCGCCATGGAGTGGCTTTTGTATTACTGAAATCAGGCGAGAAAAATCCTTCTTTTACAAGTGTTCCCCAAACTTTTCCCTCTCGTCCTTTTACGCCGGGCCGGTTATATTTAATAGAAACTTCTGTAAGCCCGATTCTTTCACCTACCCATGCAGTTTTATTTCCCCCATAGGTTGAAGTAGTAAGTTGGGAAAAGGAAGTGCATACAAAGAAAGTGCATGCAAAGGCAAGTATCATATTTTTCATAACGACTATTTGTTAAGAAAGCTATGAAAAAACCTGCATTTTCAGAACGGGTTATTGATGAGTGGTCAATTGTCGCTTATAAAGCTGGATAGTATTTTCATAACCCAGGTAAAGAGCATCTGATATAAGCGCATGACCTATGGACACTTCAAGTAACCCCGGAATATTTTTAGCGAAGAATGAAAGGTTATTGAGGTCCAGATCGTGACCTGCATTGATTCCGAGCCCATTTTCCAGGGCAGCATTTGCAGCACTGATGTATGGAGCGATAGCTTTGTGCTTATCTGCGTGATATTCTTTAGCATAACCTTCAGTGTATAATTCAATTCTGTCGGTACCGGTAGCCGCAGCGCCTGTGATCATGTCTATTATGGGATCCACGAAAACAGATGTGCGGATACCTGCATTTTTAAATACTTTAATGATATCGGTGAGGTAATTTTTATTGGCGATAGTATCCCATCCGTGATTGGAAGTGATTTGGCCCAATTCATCCGGAACCAGCGTTACCTGTTGAGGTTTTGTTTCCAGTACAAGGTCCACAAATTTCTGTTCGCGGCAGTTTCCTTCTATATTAAATTCGGCGGTTATATTTTTTTTGATATTTCTTACGTCACTATACCGAATATGGCGTTCATCGGGGCGGGGATGAACAGTAACGCCATCTGCCCCAAAACGTTCTGCATCGATTGCGGCTTTTAAAACATCCGGATGATTTCCACCCCGGCTATTGCGAAGAGTAGCGAACTTGTTAATGTTGACAGAGAGCTTAATCATACTGCAAAAATAACAAACCCACCTTCGCTAAAGCTACGGTGGGTGAAATAAAAAAAAGGAGCCGGCCAAGAGCTCCTTTTTTTTTCCGCCAGAGTTAAAGCTACGGCGGGTGAAATAGTCCTGATGTTGTTAAGGTTGCGGTATAAACTTTATTGTTTTGTAAGTTTAGTAGAGAAGAGAACTCTGCCCTCGTTATCAATGATGTCTACTAAAAACAATCCTGGTTCAAGATTGTTTAGGTCATTAATAGCTGTAACATTCGTTCCCTTAACCAGGTACCAGCTGAACATCTTAACAATTCTTCCGTCTGCGTTAAACATTCTGACGATAATGTTCCTGTTAGTCTCGCAGGCTACATCAAGCGTCAGAACAGTATGAAACGGGTTCGGTTTCACTGTTACTTTCGTGATCATGGGGCTAGTTTTTAGGGGTAAGGTTCGAGGCCTTTCCATTTCATGCATTTTGTCTGATCCTAAAATCCTGCTGAACATGTTGGACCTCGATGTGGTAATTGTGTTGCTCATAATTCTGCGAAGTTGATTCTTTTCACTTCACGAGGATAGTTACGAACCAAATGCCAGAAAAAATAGTATTGATTTACAGTTGGTTATGAGTATGGAACTCCTGGAGTTTTCCCATAATGAGATGGTAGAAATCAGATTGGGAGGGGATGGGTTAAAAACGGGTTACCAGTTTAAGATTAAGTAAACGTGGGGTTAGCCTGTTAGGCAGGGCAAATACAGTATTGGAAAAATCCTTTATTAATAAATAGGAGATAGTATTATCGCGATCTATTAAATTGAATACTTCCAGCGTGGCCCAGATACTTTTGAAATGTTTAAACGGACTCTCGGCCCTTACTTTATTTTTTGTGAGGTCAAGTAATAATGCACTGAAACCAATATCTATTCTTATATAGGGCTCAATTTTTAAGGCATTCCGGTATTTAATACTGCCTGCTATATTATAAGGCAAATTACTTCCATATAAAAAATTAAGATAAACCTTTAGGTTTTTATTTGTGGCGAGATAATCCTGCAGGAATAGTCCGAAAGTGAAAAATCTGTCTGTTGGCCTGCGCATCCAGCCACCCTGTTGTAATGAACTGTCAACAGGATTATTTAATGAATCAAGTGTATAATTATAATAAAAGTCATTATCCAGGTTCTCGCGGGTGCGCATAAATCCAAGACTCAACCAGCTTTCCGCATCCTTGGCTAATTGTGTAAATAAACGCATTTCCAAACCCGTTGCATAGGCTTTTGCACTATTCTCTCCAAAATATCTCAAACGTACATTGTCAATATCATAAGGCACAACATTGGTCATCGATTTATAATAGGCTTCTGTTGTTAAGCGATAAGCCCTTTGTGCTGATTTAAAATTATAATCGAACCCAAGAATAGCCTGGTAACTTTTCTGTGCTTTCAGATCTTCATTAACAGTTCCATCGTACCTTCTTAATTCACGATAAAATGGTGGCTGGTGATAAGCGCCAATTGCACCCCTGAATACAATATCTGTTTTCCAGTTCTCAGGTGTCCACGAAAAATTTAGTCTCGGAGAAATAAGCACTTCATTATTCAGGTTATTATAATTATATCTTATTCCTCCCTGTAAACTAAAAGAATTATTAATCAGAAAATTATCCTGCACATATCCTGATAAACGTAAAATATCCAGATCTGCTTTTGAATTAAGATATTTATTAAAAATCAACTGGTCGGGATTATAGGGGAGATTATATCCTGCAGAATCAATATAATCCCACTCGTGTAATTTATCTTTTACGGATTGTAATTCTACTGATTGCCCCCACTGGATAAAATGTTTCCCTTTGTCCAGATATCCTTTATGCGAGGCGTTCCAAATACCAATATTTAAAGTATTTCTCGCAAAATTCTGGTATAATCCAGCGCCGAGTGGATTGTTAATTAAACCGAAATCCGGTCTTGATTTGTCAAATTCTCTTGAGCCGAATAAATAAGCGCCTGTAATATCAATCGCTTCACGTTCGTTGTTGTCAAAATGGCTAAGCATCCATTTTAATTTCAGCTTTTGTTTAGGACGGTGAGTGAATGAAAGTCCCGCCATATTTGTCTTGTAATTGTCTTCTTCACGGCCTTCAAAATAAATATCCAGGCCAAGATTAGCGCTGAAAAAAGGAGAGAAAACAGAAGAAGTCAACTGGCTGAATTCGGGTTGCAGCGTAAATCTTGTTCTCGATAAATTACCCATAAATTCCAGCATCGCACCAGAATTAAACTGATAGGTGAGTAAGGCTTGTATATCGGCGGAAGAAGGAACATAATTGCCCTGGGTTTCCTGTGTGCGGAGCAGGTTGCGGTTACTTCTGTTACGTACTCCGGTTAGAAAGGTAAACTTCCCGTCTGCCGATACGCCTTCCAGATGTAAGCCCTGTTCTAATAAACTTATATAAGCCGACCCTGCAAATGATTCCGGTGTTTTATATTGAACATCAAGTGCTGAAGACATTTTATCTCCATACTTCGATTGAAAACCTCCATTATAAAAGTTTACATTTTTAACAAGCTCGGGATTAATAAAACTCAATCCTTCCTGTTGCCCGCTTCTTACCAGGTAAGGACGAAAAACTTCAAAATCATTTACATACACCAGGTTCTCATCATAATTGCCACCACGAACAGAATATTGTGAAGTCAGTTCATTATTTGATCCTACAAAAATTTTAATGAGGCTTTCTATGCCCTGTACCGGTGAAGGAATATTCATTGAATTTTCCGCGTTGATCTTAATTAACCCGGCTTCTTTCCTGGTATTTTTATTGATGATGGTTACGGTGTCAAGCGACTTTGGTTCATCCTGTGCCGATACACTATATGCTGAAAAAACAAAGGATATAAGGAGAAGGAAGCGATCAAATTTCACGCGTGAAAATTTTTGTAACCGAATGTATGATTATTTAGCATTCAATAGCCTGCTGATGGTTTCTTTGGGATTGGCAGAAGAAAATACAGTATTACCTGCAACAAGAACATCGGCGCCAGCGGCATAAAGAGAAGCAGCATTTTCAACTGTTACCCCGCCATCAATTTCAATGTGAATATTCAATCCTCTTTCTTCGATCATCTTTCTCAGTTCACGTATTTTTTCATAAGTGTGAGGGATAAATTGCTGCCCGCCAAAACCAGGGTTCACGCTCATAATGCATACCATATCAATATCATGCAGAATGTCTTTTAGTAAAGCAACGGGCGTGTGTGGATTAAGTGCAACACCGGCTGTCATCCCCAATGATTTTATCTGCTCGATATTACGATGTAAATGCGGGCACGCTTCGTAGTGAACGGAAATATTATTGGCACCGGCTTTATGGAAGGCTTCCACATATTTTTCCGGCTCAAGAATCATTAAATGGACATCGTTGATCTTTTTGCTGATTTTGGTGACCTGCTGAATCACAGGTAATCCAAAACTGATGTTTGGAACAAATCTGCCATCCATTACATCGAGGTGGAGCCAGCCGGCTTCACTTTCATTGACCATCCGGACATCATTTTCAAGGTCAAGAAAATTAGCGGCCAAAAGAGAGGGAGCAATTATAGGCATGAGCAAATATATATTATTTAGAAATTACTCTCTTTTCGGATTGGTTCATTTTGAATTGACTCTTTTAATACCAGCTTTGGCTTCAGCAAATGTATTGTCTAATGAAATCGCGCGTTGGTAATTTTCTATGGCTTTTTCTTTGTCTCCGGTCGATTCAAAGCAACGTCCCAGCCAGTAATAGGCATCTGCGTCGGTATTTGAAACAGTGGTGGCAAGGTCAAATACTTTCTGTGCCTCTGCAATATTTTTCCTTTCAAATAAAATTATTCCCTTTTCAATATATGCATCGGTTAGTTTCCAATCGCGTTTGATACATTCATCAAATTGTTCCAGGGCCTTATCGTATTGTTTAATTTCTGAATAATAAACTCCTTTCAGATAAACCGGATCTGTTTGTGTACCGCTCGAATCGCGTGCTATTAGAAAATTACAGATATCAAGTGCACGGGCATCTTTTTTAGCAATATATAAATTAGCAAGCGCCAGCCCTGAATAATTAACAGGTAATAATGAGAATGATGTTTCCATAGCAGAAATAGCAGCTGCCGTATCACCCATCTGCAAAAACAGCCCCCCTTTATCGAACCACGCCTCAAAACCGGATGAATCCTGAGATATAATGATATTATATCTTTCCAATGCTTTTTTGAAGTCGCCTTTTTGTGCATATACTTCAGCAAGCCTTCTGTTAAACTCCGGGTTGCCGGGGAACTTTACCGAACCCTCTTCCAGGAGCTTTGCGGCTTCCGTTACGCGATCGGTTAACAAAAGATTAGAGGCATACATGAGAGCTATATCATCATTGCCGGTAAGTTCCCACGACTTTTCATAATCATATGTGGCAAAGTGATGGAGGTTGTTTTGTGATAAAAGCAAGGCCCTGCGAAGCAATAGTTCGGGGTTATCAGGAGAATCTTCTATGCTATCGGTAATGCCTGCAAAGGGATCAATATGCAGTATTTCCGAGATATCGGCCGTTTCGTTTTCTTCCTCAGGTCCGCATGAAATAGCCATTATAAGGAGGCTAAAAGCTGCCAATATTAATTTCAGCCTGTTCATGCGTCAAAACTAACCGATTTTAGGTAAAGCTTTTGATAAAATGCCTTTCTTTGTACAAACTTCGTTTTATGCTCCAAGGACTTGTACATCTTCACAATGTTTTACGCTGGGTTATCCTGATTTTGATTGTTATTGCTATTATCCGTCACTTAAGCGGAATGACCGGCAAAAAACCTTTTACCAGTGGTGATAAAAAAAACGGGCTGTTTCTCATGATCTCTGCCCATACACAATTTTTATTGGGATTGATACTCTGGTTTATTGGACCATGGGGTTATAAGGTGATCAGTAATATTGGGATGGGCGCTGCTATGAAAGACCCTGTTTACCGTTTCTGGACGGTAGAGCATAATTTAGGTATGCTGATCGCAATTGTCTTAATTACGATCGGAAGGGGAGTGTCAAAGAAAAATTTACCTGATACGGTAAAACATAAAAAGAGTTTCTGGTTCTTTTTAATAGCCTTAATAATTATACTTGTTTCTATACCCTGGCCTGGAAGGGAGGTGGCAAGACCACTGTTCCCCGGCATGGGCTAACCACGTGTGCCAAACTATAGTGGTGATGCAGTTCCGGCCGGCGATGCCGGAACACTTCGTTATTGTGCTCCTATGCTTACCACGACCGCGCGCTTAAGCCATAGGGAGTGGTGCAAGCTTCGGCCAAACTGCCGGAATGCTTCGGCCACCAAAGCTTTAGCGAAGGCGGGTAGGATTTCGTAACTTTAAATATGCTTTTCCTCAGGAATTTTATTTATTCAATAGATAAACGCAACTGGAAATATTATTTCCTGCTTATGGCATTGTCGCTCGCTAAATAATGTTTGTTTTATCCGCAAACATTATTTTACTGATTTAAATATTAAACAATGCCATATTATCACAGGCTGGGAAATATTCCCCACAAACGTCATACACAGTTTCGTAAACCAGACGGCGCATTATATGCTGAACAATTATTTTCTACTGAAGGATTTTCAAACGATTATTCTTTATTATATCATGCTTTTGCTCCGACCGATATCATCAAAACCGATGAAGCTTATGATGTAATACCCCAGATAGCAGAAGAAAAAATGCTAAAGCACAGGAGTTTTGAAGGATTTAATATTCAACCTGAAAAAAACTACCTGGACAGTCGCAAGACTATACTGGTCAACAATGATTGTCATATTGTACTCGCGGCGCCACAGCTAGGTATGAAAGATTATTTCTATAAAAATGCTGATGCCGATGAAATGATATTTATTCATGAAGGTTCCGGTGTTCTAAAAAGCATGTATGGCAACCTTGCATTTGCCTATGGCGATTATTTAGTAATACCAAGAGGAACAATTTACCAGATCGAATTTGCGGGTGAAAATAACCGATTATTTATTGTCGAATCTTTCAGCCCGATAAGATTTCCGAACCGGTACATGAGTAAATACGGGCAATTATTGGAACATTCTCCCTATTGTGAACGTGATATTCGCGCGCCACAGGATTTAATTACCGTTGAAGAGAAAGGTGATTTTTTAATTCAGACTAAAAAGAAGGGACGCATATATGGCATTCATTACGGCCATCATCCATTCGATGTGGTGGGATGGGATGGATGTTGTTATCCTTTTGCATTTAGTATTCACGATTTTGAACCTATTACAGGTCGTGTACATCAGCCACCTCCCGTGCACCAAACGTTCGAGGGAAATAATTATGTAGTATGCTCCTTTTGTCCGCGTTTATTTGATTATCATCCACTGGCAGTTCCGGCGCCTTATAATCACAGTAATATTGATAGCGATGAGCTATTGTATTATGTTGATGGTGATTTTATGAGTCGTAAAAATGTGACGAGGGGAATGATCACACTTCATCCGGGGGGTATTCCTCATGGCCCGCATCCGGGTGCTGTTGAGAAAAGTATTGGAGCCAGAGAAACTAAAGAGCTGGCAGTTATGGTGGATACTTTTCATCCTTTACAGCTTACGGTTGATGCACTCAGGATCGAGAATTCAAACTATACGATGAGCTGGGCTGAGTAGCGGCCGGGTTTATTTAATCCCTTATGGGTAACCTGCAAATACCCTCTTTTTCAAAGAGGGAGGGGGCTTGCTCTCTGTTTGAATTGCAAATGAAGCACTACCCAAAAAAATAATATTTTGCTCATATATTTTTGTTGGCTACTTTTGTTAACCATTTGGTTAAACTGTATGGTTAATGAAGAAAGATAGCACAACTGAAGAGAAAATACTGGCTGCTGCCAGAAAAGTATTTATAAGCAATGGAATGGCAGGCGCCAGGATGCAGGATATTGCTGATGAGGCGGGTATTAATAAAGCGTTACTCCATTATTACTTTAAGAATAAAGAACAATTATTTGAAAAAATATTTTTTGAACTGAGCCAATATTTCTGGCCACACCTGAATTCAATATTTGAAGCAGATCAACCCCTTTTCGAAAAGATCGAGGCTTTTTGTGCGGCGTATATTGATAAGATAATTGAAAATCCATATATCCCCCTGTTTGTTATTTATGAAATGAACCAGCGACCTGCACAGTTCATTAAAAAGATGTTCAGGGGAAATCTCCCAGATCCCGCTAAACTAATAGCACAAATAGAACAGGAAGTAAAAGCTGGAAAGATAAAACCTGTACATCCTGTGCATTTAATGATGAATATGATATCCATGTGCATCTTCCCATTTATAGGTAAGCCTATGATGTTTGCTACTATGAAAATAAATGATTCGGCTTTTAATGTATTAATGGAACAACGCAAAAAAGAAGTGCCAAAATTTATAATTGACTCCTTAAGAAAATAATTTTTTATGCATCGTTTAACTGGTTGGTTAAAAGTAATGATACTGGTAATTCCTCTTCCAGTTTTATCTCAATCACTCACTATTGAACAGGCTTATGCCAAAGCCCGAAATAATTATCCTCTTATTAAACAGAAGGATCTCATCAGGCAAACTGCGGGATTAAATATTAATAACCTAAATAAAGGCTTTCTTCCCCAGTTTTCAATCAATGGACAGGCCTCTTACCAGTCTGATGTAACCAAAGTAGATATCTCTGTTCCGGGAATTAATATTGACGCACCGGAAAAAGATCAATATAAAATAACTGCTGATATCAACCAGCTTGTTTATGATGGCGGATTAACTAAACAGCAAAAAACGTTGCAGGATCTAAACGCAAATATCAGCGATCAGCAGGTGGAAGTAGAACTGTACAAATTAAAGGACAGGATAAACCAGGTGTATTTGGGCATATTATTGCTGGATGAACAAATTAAGCAGGTCGATCTTGTTAAGGCAGATATTCAAACAGGAATTAAAAAAGTAGAGGCACAGGTACAGAATGGAGTGGCATTCAAATCGAATCTGAATATACTGAAAGCAGAAATGATCAAAAATGACCAGCGAATAATTGAATTGAGATCTGGTAAAAAAGCATTGCTTGAAACTTTAGCGTTATTTATGGGAGAGGAAGTTAATGAGAATATTGAATTGGTTACACCGGAAACTACGGTGCCGCAATTAAACATCCTGAGGCCGGAACTTGCATTGTACGACAATCAAACAGCAGCTTTAAACCAACAGAATAAATTGATTACTGCGCGTAATCTTCCTAAAACAAGTTTGTTTGTACAGGGGGGATATGGCAGACCGGGATTGAACTTATTAAAAAACGAGTTTGATCTGTTTTATATTGGCGGTGTAAGGCTTAACTGGTCCCTTAGTGGATTATATACGAGCAAAAATGATAAGCGCCTGGTAAAACTAAACCAGGATATTATTAATACACAGAAAGAAACGTTTCTGTTAAACACCAATACAGAAGTCAAAAAGCAACAGAACGAAATACAGAAACTTAATGAACTGATCTCTGCCGATAACGAAATTATCGATCTGCGGAAAACGGTGACTGAAGCTTCTAAGGCACAATTAGAGAACGGGGTGATCACTTCAAGTGATTATTTAAGGGAAGTAAATGCTGAGGATCTGTCGAGGCAGGCACTCATTCTTCACCGCGTACAGTTAATACAAGCCAAAATAAACTTTAAAACAATCACCGGGCAATAATATTATGAAACGAAGCATGATAATGTCTCTTAAGCGGGGAATTGTATATGCGGAGTTCCATCAGACAATTAAAAAAAATATATACTGATGAAACACTTATTAATTCTATTATCTATTACTACTGTTTACAGTTGCGGAAACGGCAAAATGAAATCGGACGCTTCGGGTACGTTCGAGGCCGATGAAGTGATCGTTTCTTCAGAGATACCAGGTAAAATACTTTCTTTTTCTATAGATGAGGGGATGACTGTAGCCAAAGATTCAACAGTGGGAACAATAGATGCGGTAAATCTACAGTTACAGAAAGCACAGGTGTCAGCAAGTATAGAGGCATTATCGCAACGCACTTCCGATGTATATCCGCAGGTTAAATTGTTGCAGGATCAATTAAATGTGCAGCAATCTCAATTACAAACCATGCAGAAGGAAAAACAAAGAACGGAGAATTTATTAAAACAGGATGCTGCAACAGGTAAACAACTTGATGATATTAATGCTCAGATTGATGTATTAAATAAACAAATTGCTGTAACGCGTCAGCAGATCAATGTACAGCATAGCATAACGGGAACACAAAACCGCGGAATTTTGAGCGAAGCAGCACCTTTACAACAAAGGGTTGCCCAGCTTGACGATCAATTGCAACGGGCGAATATTATTAATCCGATTGCTGGTACCGTCTTATCAAAATATGTAGAAGCAGGTGAAGTAGTAGGAGTAGGTAAAGCTCTTTATAAAATTGCTGATCTTTCTACCA
>CAYLVR010000005.1:0-44354 GCA_964387165.1 uncultured Chitinophagaceae bacterium
CCAGCCGAGCATCGTGGCGCGGGGAAGCAGCCAGCCGAGCATCGTGGCGCGGGGATACGTTCAACTCTCCATATTTGGCAAGGTCATTGCCAAGCTATCAGCAAAATGCCACGCGGTAGTGCGTGGCTCCGGCGCAAAAATTACCGGCGGCAAGGTCGAGCGTATCACAATCGAAAACGGCAAGGATTGGTGCGATTATTACGGCGTTCCGGTTAAAAATGGCATAGCCATCCTTTACAAGGCACTCCATGAAGATTTCGGAAGTGATTGGGATCGATCTTTCAAATATACTCCCGGCATCATCCCGGTAGCGGACTCCTTTGACAACAAGGAATGCTCCCACGGTATCCATGTCTGCCCGCACCCAAGAATAGCTCAGATTCACTTGCCGGCTGCAAAAAAATTCGTAGCCGTGCCATGTAAAGTTGACGAAATGCTTGTTTTCCCCAATGGACAATTTCCAGCAAAAGCCAAAGTTCCGCAAGCGGCAGCAAAGGTGTGGGAAGTTGATATTAGCGGCAACGAGGTGGCGCAACCCAAGACAAAGGCCGTAGCATAATGGGAAAAAGAATTGAACTCCGGCCTATGGCTATTATCGAAGGTACGCACTTGGCCTGTATTGACAAAAGCAAGTCGCATAAAAGAGGTTTGCATGATTGAAATATTCACATTTGGTAGCAATTATCGAGGTGCTCATCTAGGGGGAGCCGCCAAGCACGCATTGGATAATTGCGGAGCCATCTTCGGGCAAGGTGTTGGTTTACAGGGCAACAGCTATGCAATCCCAACGCTTGATGAGAATTTCAAGCAACTGCCGCTTGAGGTTATTGCACGCCATGTCGAAGATTTTAAAACCGCCGCCAGCATCCACGACAATATGACTTTCAGGGTCACTGCCATAGGCTGCGGAATTGCCGGATTCAAGCCGGAACAGATTGCGCCGATGTTCGCAGATGCACCGGTGAATTGCATTCTGCCGGATGAGTTTAAACAGCAATTGATCAAGGAGAAATATACGCTGCAAGGCGCGGATTAACCAATACGGGGGCTTTAATTATTAGTTTGTTTTTCTGGGAACCCACCGCATAGGGCGGAGAGTTCAAGTAACCAAGCCCCCACCAGATTGAAGGAATATTAAGGGGAGTTATGAATCTAGAAGTTTCTTCGCTTTTAAAGGACGTAAAAGACCCGGTCACGGTGGCTGAATTCACGTTGTTGGATGCGGCGATAACCCGGCTTTATATCAACGGTTATATACCGCGCAGGCAGATGGCGAAATGCCGGGAAAAGCTGGTTAGGGAAATTCAAAAGAGGGTAGGGAAATGAATATCGGTTGTAAAATCAACGAATTGAGAAATGCTCTAAATATGACCTTGCAGGAGTTGGCAGATAAATGCGATTCCAGCAAAAGTTATATATGGGAAATTGAAAATAAATCCTCTGCCCGCCCTAGTGCGGCAATTGTTTTAAAACTCAGCCGCGCGTTGGGCGTATCAATGGAATTTTTAACAGACGATAACTTAGTTAGGCCAAGCAATTCAGTTTATGCAGCTCTTTCTACAAAGGATGCAAGAATGGTTATGCAGCTTATAGAGCGGCTCCGGCGTGGTAATAAGGGAGGTGAATAGGCGATGAGTAAAGAACTGGAATTATTGCCATGCCCTTTTTGTGGTTCAAGAGCGGTAATAGAGCTAGGAAAACGGGAAAGTTGTCAATTGCATGGCGAGCCTTTTCAGGGTGTAGTTATTCGCTGCAAAAAACATGAATGTTTTGCAAAACCTAAGATTGAAGCCGACAAGCTTTTTTATGAGCTGATGCGCTTCCGTGGATATAACCGGGTGTTGTGCTGGCTGGTGTATCGTTATCTCCGGGCATGGGGGAAGTGATGAAAGCAAGCGATCATTTTGACGATCTTAATGAAGCCCATAAGTTGATTGAACAATGCGAGATCAATGCGGCAACCGATGTTGAGATTAATTTTGTGGCGGATATCTCCGCGAAGGTTGAGAAGTACGGCCTCAAAATGTGGATGTCGAAAAAACAATATGACTGGTTAATACGAATTGCAGGGTGGTAAAGAGGATGACGGATTTTGAAGAATGGGCGAAAGGCGCGGGCTACGGTCTATCAAACGGCGGCTATAACCAAGCTGCGCGGGATGGGTGGGATGCAGCAATTAACCTCAGCAATATCAACCATATTGCTGAGCGCAACAAAAAGTTATTGCTGTACAAAGAATTCTACGATGCCGATCATGCGGCGGAATTAATTTTTGATGAAGTATCGCCCGGCCTGACCACACCGCCAAAACAAGAATATTATGACCGTATTGAGGCTGCGGTAAAACGTAGAACGGCAGCTATTGAAGCAATTAACAAAATTAAAAATAACACTGGCGCGGCTCCCTCTGAGAGTTCGGCTACTGGCCTAGAGCATGCACAAAGCAGTAGTGACGCAGGTTATCCTGCCGCCAGTGACCCGCTATGTGAGAAGTTAGTTGAATATATCGAAAAGGTGAAATTGGCGCATCCTGACTATCATGCTTATCATCGGGGTGTGCGTGACATGGGAGATGTTATCATTGATTTTCTGGGCAATGCAATACCGCAAAAAGAGGAGAGCGTATGACAGTAGGATTTGAGCGGAACGAACAGCTATGGGAATTAGCCAAAAACATCGCTTTTGAACAAGGTCATTATGATGCACAGGAAGCAGATTATTTGCTTGATGTTAGGGTAATTTATAACCAACTGGTTCTTCACCAAGAAGATATTCAATAAGGAGGATTCATGACAATATCAGACGATATAAAAGAAATTTTGGCTTTAGAGGAAGACTATCATGAATTATTAGAATCTATTAAAGGCAATCCTCCCAACATGGTTGACAACGATAGGTTAAACAGCAAACATGAAGAAAGGTCAAACTTGTATTCATTAGCAGCAAATCTCCTCCGCCCCGGCAAGACCGCTGTGCTGGCGTGGTGTATGTGGCATTACATGGTTACGCGGCCGCATGCGAAGATCGTGGCGACCTCAATCACTGGTGATAATAATATGCTCTTTGTCATTGACGAGGCGGGTGGCATTCCCGAATCAACGCTAAAACAACTGATGGGGGAATGATGGTTAGGGTAATATCATGGTTTTCATGCGGTGCAGCCTCGGCTTATGCGACCTATTTAGCGGCTCAAAAATATGATGATTTAAAGATTGTCTATTGCCGTGTGCGTCAGGAGCATGAAGATAATATGGATTTTATTCGCCAGTACGAAAGGCAAACAAACTTAAAAGTTGAGATTATTGAAAATCAGGAATTTGAGGGAGATATTTACGCAGTTTTTCGTAAGCGCAAGTTTATCAAAAACCAATACGGTGCGCCTTGCACCATGCTATTGAAAAAAGAAATGCGCTATCAGTATCAGCAACCCGGTGACACTCATATTTTCGGCTTTCCAGTTGAGGAGGAGCAACGTTCCCTTGACCTTTTAGACAATGAACCGGATTTGATTATTGACAATATTCTTATAGACCAGAAAATTTCTAAGGCTGATTGTAAGGATTGGTTATCAGCAAGGGGTTTTGAGTTGCCCCGCATGTATCAACTAGGCTATAAAAATAATAATTGCATTGGCTGTGTAAAAGGTGGCATGGGTTATTGGAATGCTATAAGGGTTGATTTTCCAGACGCATTTCAAAAAATGGCAACGTTAGAAAGAGAGATAGGTCACGCAGTTAATAAGGACGATAACGGCGCAGTCTATCTTGATGAGCTAGACCCTAAGCGCGGTAATTTCAAACGAGATTTACCGGGTGCTTGTGGACTATTTTGTGATTATAAAAACCCTCTAACGGAGCAGCCCAAATGACAACCAACAGCCCCCACCTTGAAGCTGCCGTAAACGCCCAACTGGAATTATGGGATAAGCCAGACAAAGCCACTTTTCAGGAAGTTGTCAGGGGAAATATTATTGCTTTTCTGGAATCCGTGCGTGATAGCATAGAAATAGCTGGTGTAGCTGAAGCGATCAGAGATAGTAGTCATCCAGCTTTTCTTAATACGTGGATGGAGCAAAAGAAGGCTGCCAAAGCCGCTATCCAGCAACTTATTAAAATGACGGAGGATTAATATGCAAATCAAAGAATCAATCAAATTTCTCTACACGTGGGAAAATGATAAAGGCACGATATCAACACAGGTATTCACTTATTCATGGGATGGTACACCGGGAGGAAACGCGCCGGAATCATCACATCTACATGACCAATTAACGGATTTTCTAAAATGTGTGGGACTTTCCGATGCTAAATGATTACATATACATAACCGTCCAGTGTCGTGGGTCTACCGATCGGGCAATATGTATTGAAACATCGTCGTTTCGTGAACAATGGATACCTAAATCAGTCATTAAAGATGCAGATAAATTACCTGAAAATAGATACTGGAAACAAGAAATATGTATTAAAAAACAATATGCTATGAAATATTTAAAATTTTCCATTGACAATTCGTAAAGCAACATGATATACTTAACAATATGAAAAAAATGTATAATTTCCGGCTACCCCAATCACTTGTTGAAAAATTCGACAAATTAGCCGTTAAACGGAAAAGAAGCAGGACAAAAGAAATCGAAAACCTGATTGAACGGGAGGTTACGACCCATGAACCAGATTGATTTACCTGATGAAATACTCGAATTAATGCGTGAGGAATCGCGGCTTGTACGGTTATTCTGGAAAAGCGACAATGAATTTTACAAATGGCGTGCACGGCAGGTACGGGCAGATATTGATTCAAGATACTGGGCGACGTTTGAATTAACAAGGGTGGTTTGAAATGGACGATAACACGATATTGCACGTCCATGCCAAATTCGGCGATACATGGAAAAAACAATATTCCATCCGTGCGGCTAAATTTGTTTCTATTGCGTTGCCGGGTGAAATTGACAGTGATTTGCCGATGGAATTAAAAGTATCAATGGCTGCACAAGCGGAAACACATCGTAATGGGCACCAAGTAACAGCAAGGAGGGCTGTATGAGCGTAGTGATAGTAACAATGACATATTTTGCTTACGGCTGTTTTGTAAGCATGGTTATTAAGGGAAATGAGTGATATGAACAAAAATGAATTATTTTTAATTTTATTCAGTTTTGCAGCATTGAGTCTAGCTGCATGGGGATAGCTCAGGAGAAATGAGATGGC
Organism: uncultured Chitinophagaceae bacterium; assembly: GCA_964387165.1. Taxonomy (GTDB): domain Bacteria; phylum Bacteroidota; class Bacteroidia; order Chitinophagales; family Chitinophagaceae; genus Flavitalea. Next base: position 5,214 of record CAYLVR010000005.1, read on the forward strand.
ATTTTTTGATAAAGAACGCGCTGAGGCTAAATCACTTGATGACTTAATCAGGCTGGCTAAGAAACGCGGATGGGGCTTAGGATGGGCATTTGCGGTGCATAAAAGCCGCGAGCAGAAAAAGAGAAGTAGAGATGATTACCTATAATTATAGGATTTTTAAGCCAATCCGGGTTGCCGAAAAGATATGGGCAGTCCAGATAAGGGAAGGGGCGGAACTCCATACTTATGAGTATGACACACTCGATAAAGCAGAAATCGCTTACCGGGATTTTATTATAATGAATGAAAAATATTCTCTACAGGGAGCAGATTAATATGGATATACTAGCTTCAGTTACATTACACACAACAATTGCTTTAGCGTTGCAAAGTTTTACGAAAGAAACCGGGAAGGTGATAAAAACAATTGATGTAAAAACAATGTCGAGTGTAGCGTACAGCCGAAGTGGCGAAATTTATATAGTGGAATGCAAGGAATGATTAATTTACTGTGCATCATCGCAGTATTCAACAATATTTGATGAGGAGGAATAAAATGGAAATAATTATAACTAAAGATACAGTGGATTACTTAATAGGAGCTGCTTTAGGGTTTGCAGTAACACTCCCTCTGTTTCTTAAAAAAAAGGCTCCTGTTTTTATTCAACAAGAGCCTTCGCCGCAAGGAAATAAACAAAATGGAAAACAACAACCGCTTATTCATGATACACATAATCAGATAATAAGCAACCCTAATATATTCCAGCATCCTTTAACCGGACGTGTAGCTGTGATTCACGGAGCCTTTTTATGGACGTTGCTTTTCGGTTGTTTCTATATGGCCTATAAAGGTGCATGGATCATGGCTGTTGTCAGTTTCGTGCTTGCGGTTTTCTCAGCAGGTTTTTCCTGGTTATTTATACCCTTCTTTGCAAAAGCTGCGCTTCGGGAAAGTTACCGTAACCGGGGTTATTTACCTCTCATTCAAGCCGTTTCTTAAGATTTTCCCAAAACAAGCCTTTCTGAATTTCTTCCCTGGTGTATTGTCGATGGGCTAAACGCGCGGCCCATATTGACCGATCGGGCATTAAACGTTCAGTGATATGATGCCCGGTTACTTCATATGCCATACTTCCGATATCGAAACTAAGTGCAGGTATACCATGTAAAACACTATTGACGGCTGAATTACTGTTATATGTTATCACCAAATGCGCGTTATCCAATGCTTCTTCCAGAGCACCTTCTATTTTTTCTATATTCGGTTCAAAATTTCCCCGGCGCGTATACCCCACAGGATGCGGGCGGAAAAGTACCGGTAATTTATAATATTTACGCGCCTCTTGAGCTATACTATTGTACCATCCTGTGAGGTCTTCCCCCATTAATGACATGTCCCCTACCACTTGACCCATACATAAAATATATTTCCCGGATGTTTTGCGCCACGGCTTCATTTTGAAATGGGTATTAAAACGTTCATCTGATACATCCGGGGGAACCCAAAATTCACCACGACCGTTAAGGCCATTCCATGCAACGCTTATCCATTTTGAACGATCACCTAAATAACCGTTTTCAAATACCAGAACATCGTGACCTGCCGCCTGCGCGCGTTGCCCCATTTTCCAGCCCCAGCAAGCTACCAAGGGAGTATAAGCATGTTTGCCGGTAGTCATTATAGATTTTACCCCGTGTTCAGCTAATCCCTCGGCAGCATATCTAAAGAGAGTTTCCCTGTGTTCGCCATGAGCGGCTAAAAATGTTATTTCATTAAACATCATCTAAATAAGGTAAATCTAAATATGGTGATGCAGTTATTTTATACAGTTTCTTATTCTTAGCTTTTAATTTTTTTAAAGCAACCTGAAAAGCGGCATTTATATTTTCTTTTTCCGGGTAACTATTATCTGAATCAGGATTAAAATAATAACCTCCGTCCATATCTACTCCCCCTATGAGTATTGTTGTAAAACCCAAATAATCAGCAATTTGCACGGCATCGAGCACTACAGTTCTACCGCGTGCACAAACCATTTTTTCATCGAACCCGAAATATCCTTTTTCCATTAACCTTGCCGACTTATGTTTATAAACATAGCATGAATCAGGTTTTCTTGTTTCCCAAGCGTTGAGCCTGATAAATTTATATTTGGCAGCTACTTTTTGGAATTCATCATAATAATCGTCAAGAAAAGTTGGATGAGCAACTATGTAAAATTCCGGATGAAAGTCAGGTAAATGCCATGCCGTATTACAAAAAAAAGAAGGTTGCCCCATAATTTTTTTTATATCCAGAGAAAGTAACGAGGGAGCATTACCTAACACATAGCAAATACCCGAACGTGTGTTCTTAAGCGACTCTATTTCCAGTGATAATGTCATAAACAAGAGTCCCGGTATCACGCGCTATAGTTTTCATTTTTGAATGCTCAATGTCAAATTCATGAGCGCGATTAAAAGATTTGCCGATATATTTGCCTTCAATCCGTGGATGCTCAGTGTCAAATTCATTATGATATTGAGTAACAGTGCCGGTTATAATACTGTCAAATCCGGCAAGCCATAATTCTTTCGGTTTGAGATGCAGAATTGTCATTAATATTGCGCACAAACCACGTGTGGGAGGCTTTCTTTTGATGCACATATCGCCAAAATAAAATCCTATTTCTTCACTGTAAGCTGTTACCGGGCGGTTCGCCATAGAATCAAACTCTTGTTTACAGCCCGGTAAAACATAATAGAGCCATCCGGTTTCAGGAATTTTTTCTATTTCGTCAGATGCATATTTAGCCCAGCTACCACCCAAAATTCCATAATCATACCGTAAGCCGAAATCTGAGACCGGTTTATGCCTATGGCACGTATGCATTCTCACCACCGGCATTGAATCAATGGACCGCCCTTTCTTTGCCCCTATGATGGACGGCCCATGCCCCACGATGACTGCTTTTTCTGTCATTTTTTTATTCCGCTAAACATCAGAACAGGAAAAACTATAACAGCAAGAGGAATACCTATCAATAATGGCACGTGGCTTTTGGCAATGATCCCTTTAACAAGTTTCCAATGCGCCTTTATAGGGCTTATTATACCGTTTTTGCCTACATCATTGTCATGTACCTTGCAAACCCACCAGGCACGGTCTTCTATATAATCCCGGAAAAACCGGGGAAGCCACTTAGGGAGACTGCAATACCGTTCCTTTGCCTTTTTCACTCCTGCATGGATATCACCTGTTTGCGATTTCATTGGCCTGTCACCTGTTTTTTAAATTCATCAAGTTGTTTCTGTGTAACTTTGCCTGAATAAAGAAAGAACCTCGGCAGATCGGTAAAGCCCTTCATATGGGCGATGTCAAGGTGCAGGAAGGAGGGGTGCAGGCCAATTCTCCAACCTTGCTCATAAGCTATTCTGGCCAATGTATTACGGTAGGAAATATCACTATAGCCCACATCAATCGCCCCCGTTCCAACCACGGCCGCCCAAGCTGGCTTGTCCGAGATATGCCAGCTTTTTGGAGCACCGCCTACACGCTCGTTATGCACCTTGCAGCGGCAGCAGGAATTTACTTTCATCGGGAGATTCAGGGAAAGACGCAGATTGAGGAGTTTTTCGGTAAATACCGGATCAAGCAAGACAACATTGCCGCAACCACAATTGACACCTTTGCAACGGAGTTCGTTGTCAGAGAAGAAATCATTCAGTTTCTTTGCAGAGGGTTTCATAGATTCTGTTATGTTGTTTGATTCGTTGCGAAATAGGCCAGATAGAAATTGCCTCAGCTTCTTCAGGAGAGCTTGCATATATACCTCTAAAAACCTTACAATCGTTTCCCGCGCTCACTTGGGGGGAATAACAACTCGTCAGGCAAGTCAGGATTATCACGGATATCATTAGCAATTTCTTCACGGATTTTCTGCTCCCTTTCTATTTCTTTCGCCAGCTTATCCGCGCCATTCTTTTCATCCCGCGCGCGGTGCCATTCGGCGAAAGCTTTTGCCACAATATCAATAAGCTTCGCAATTGCAACCATCCATGCCTTCCACGCGCCGCCCATTATGATTTTACGGGTTTCTCGTTGCTGATTGCGCCGATGAATGCCGCAATAGCAAGGCCGAGGGTTTCCAATTGGTTTTGGTATTCCGTGATGAAATTACCTGCCCCGAAACCTGCTACAATTGAAAACAGAATACCCCAAGTGGTTTTCTCCTGCAACCGCGCGATGATAAATTTAAAGAGATTTTTCATAACATTTCCTTTCGTTAAAGTTTAACTATCTGATGGGCAAGTCTTGCAACGGCGTGCTTCGACCTTCCGCAACCTGTCTTCATGGTCGGTCAATGATCGCAGGGTTTCAGAAAACCGGGCAGAACTGGAGGCCCGTTCAGCGGCATTAATAGCCTGTTCCTGCGCTTGTGTTATTTGCAACGCCTGCACTGTTTTAACAAGTTCATCGAGGCTGTTAATGGTACGCGTGCCGATAAACACTAAAGCCATCAATAAAAGAGGAGTCAATGACCTTACTATAATCACTGCTATCTGGCCTAAATCATGTTTCAGGGGTTCGGTTGTCATTTTTAGAACTCGATTGCGGTGACGATGATATCAGGCGTACCACCATGGTTTTCGACAGTATTGCCAAGCAGTGCAAGAGTCCTGCTGCGCTTGACCTTGAACGTGACCTCAGTATTGGATACAGCCTTAGGAAAGATAGTTACAGCATTGTCATTGTTATTGTAGACCACATGAGCAATAATTGCCGGAGTGTTGGTATAACGCCCGCCGGGAAAACTAATCACAGCCTCGCCGTTACCATCCAATGCCTGCACATACCTATCTGCTCGCTTGGCTTTAAGCAGAGCCTTCCAACCCTCAAGTGCCGTTACCCTACCTTCCAGAGTAGTTACGGAATCCGTCAACGTCTGAACTGCTTTATAAAATGACCCATCTAAAAATTGTGACATAGCGTTACTCTCCTAAGAATTGTTGGTTATATAAGTTTCGTAGTCCTCAATAGCATCAGCTAGGAACTCATAAGGGGTTGAGCCGTGTGTAGTGAGGACATGCTCTTCGGCATCGAAGCGAAGCTGCGCCGCCCCTGATAGCAGAGTAAATGCACCTTGGAGGTCAGAGCCGCTCATCTGCTTAAAACCATCCTTGGTCTTGAAATTGACTGTGAGAATAGGGTCATTTACAATCGGAAGATAAGCCATCTTCTCCTCAAGCGCGCCCCTCGTCCTCGAATCATTGGAGAAAACGAAGTTTTCCACTCCATTGTTGTAAACCTCGTTTACAGGAGTAAGAACCCAAACACCTTCTTCCTCTGGGTGCAACTCCAAAGTTCCTTCTACGCGAAGGTCACGATAGGTTGACAACTCGCTCTTGAGGAAATTGGTAAATGTGGTCTGGTTAATTTCCCATTTCTGCTCACCATCATTCCAGATATTATGATAGATGCTAGGGCGATGAGGACGGATAGGAATTTCACTATCCACGATGTCCTCGGTATAAAAAAGGTCTGTAATAGGAAACGATGCGTATGCGATTCCCTGCTCATCTAGAATAAGATGGACTACATCCTCATTAGCATTTTTCCATTCTGCCCAATAGACTTCATATGGGCCTATAGTTGTCGTTGACATATATTACTCCTTGTGTTGGTTAAATTAGACTAAAGAATATGTTGCCATAAAATTAAAATCTTGTGTTGCTGTATTTTTAGGATTTTGTATTTCACACCTTAATCTGTTGTTGGTCGTGTCAGCGATCATAGCTCCAACGGTTTCACGGACTGCTTGGGTCTGGGTATAAGCAAGAATACCTTTTACATCATAATTATTCGAGAAAGACTTAGCGAAAGGCAAAGGAATATCTATCCTAGAATAAGTATTGGCGGCGGTAAAAGCGGCAGTAAGCCTCCCGCTAATATTCATAGTATTTCCATCTGCATACCAATTCGCACTATTTATTGAAACACTGGCTATATTTGTAACCCCGACAGGTATCGGTGCATAAAAATTAGAAATCATCTTAGTATGTGACCAAACATTCCAAGCTCCGCCAGCATCAGCGGAAAATCTTTGCATCATCTGCCGAGGAGTATGGGCAGTCCCGCCTAAAGCTACAGCCTCTTGGCTATAGCTAGGGGATAGTGAACCATTAAATGATGTTGCCAATGCCTCGACAGTCAAACCAAACTCCGGAGGAGGCGTTCCTAACCAAGATGGCATTCCATTCGTCACTGCCGCCGCAGAAACCCTATAATTGCCGGGGGTAATAACTGTATTAAGGTCTGTGCTTGGAAGAGGAGTATCAAATACATTCACGTTCGCCTGATATGTATTTCTGATGAGGGATGATGCCGTGACACCAGAATCCTTAAGCAACACACCATCAGCAGTGACACCAGCCGCTGAAGTACGTTCTGTGATAACATTTGTAGTCACGCCGTTTGCATTGGAAAACGTAGCTGTCCCGCTGAAAGTATTATTAGCATTTAATAACGGCACATTTGCGCCGGAAGTTCCGACATTCTGAACAGATGCATTTCCTAACCCGATATTTGTCCTTATAGCAGCATTATCAGCAGATCCCAGCGCGGTATAAACATCTGCGCTGGTTGTTATAGCTTGAGGCGTTCCAGCACCTGCGCCGGAACGCCCGATCAACTGATATTGGCTTAAATTAGCCATCTTAGCTAAAGTTACTGCGCTATTATTAATAGTAACATTGCCGTTTGTAGCTATCGTGACATCACCTTTGTTACCTGCGCTGTAAGCTAAATCAATTTCCCAGCTATTTGTGTCTATCGGAAGATTAGTGTTACTGTCTATCAGGGAAACATAAACATTATAGCCGGAACCCGCATCATATCTTACCCGTGCACCGCGTGAATAAGAAAAAGGACTTCCGCCATTGTCTAATGAGGTGATAAATTCCGGGACTGAGAATGTTTGATACTGGCGGATATTATCCGTAATGGCATAAATCAGGCCATTCCAACTTAACCGGGCAATATTTTTAGCATCCGGGTCATTACCGGGATCGGCACTGTAATCAGGACCGTATCCTTGTTCATACGAAACATAACCATAAGGATCAACAATATCCGGCACATCTGTACGTTGCCCGGAAATTGCAAAAGGATACCTGAAGAATTTTGACATGTTACCTTCCGATAGCTAACCAATAAATATCACCAACAGAAGTTTGCTGGGCGTTGTCCCCGGCCACTGGAAAACCTGACAGCGTTATTTGTCCTTTCCTGATGACCGTGCTTATAGAGCCGGATACAATATTCGTCATACTGATCGATGCCAGAATATTGTAAACAGCATTCGGGAATTGTATAGGAAAGGTGACATTATGAAAACTTTGATTCAATTGCACGTTGGTCAGCCTTCCCCACTGAACTAGTATTTGGGTACCTGGCACTCTGAAATAACCATTATTAGCAGCTGAAGATGTTGAAATAACATTAAGTACCGAAGCTGCCATATCGAGATTATCACCTAGCGATATTTGACTAATATTGCCAGTTGCCCCACGGCCTATCAATCTTTTTTGGTCAGTAAGTTGTACGCTGGTAGGAACCGCTGAACTGGCAGTTGGGTTAGCTATTACTGAATTAGGCAGTGCAGGAGTACCCGGATTACTCAGGACAGTGCCTGTAACAGCTAACCCGGTGCCTATTGTAAGCGGAGAAATATTACCTGTGGAACCACGCCCTAAAATAGTACTTTGAGGCAATGCAACTGCCTGTAACTCTCCGGCAGTAGCTGTAGGATTAGCTAACACTGTGTTAGCTGCCCTATGTTGCATCCGGTCCAGAGTAACAGCCTGAGCAGCAATTTTTGAAGTAGTGACAGCGTTTGATTGAATCGTAGCTGTAGTAACGCCCGGTCCATTTGCTACAACGTCACCGATAAGATTGGTAATCGCACCTTCTCCCTTGCGCCAATTAACAGGATCGGAAGGAAGGGCTGTGTTACTATTAACTAAAGATGTATAAATATCAACACCTGTTCCATCATTATAGCGAACTTTAGCTAATATAGGATAAGGGTACGGGGAACCGCCATTGTCAGAGGCAGTAATGAATTCTGGAACCCCATGAGTCTGATATTGCTGGATATTTTCGGTAATATTGAAATATAGTTCATTGGATTCATCGCGCGGAACTGCTTTTGCGCTAGGGTCTGTTCCTAGCTCACGTTCGTAGTCGAACCCGAATCCTTCCTGATAACTGACATCCCCCGAAGGCTGTATCGTTTCAGGAATAGCAGCCCGGTCACCATCGACACCAAAAGGAAATCTAAAAAACTTCGGCATCTTCCCCCTTTAATCCAACGCAAAGTTACTACGGTCAAAGTTTACATGAAATTCGTCAAACCCGAAAGCAATTTCTGGATTAATGATATAATTCAACCCCACTCCTGCAGGACGTGGTAATAAATCAAACCGTTGCAACACAAATTGTAATTGAGAATCAGGCACGAAGGTAAATACATAAATAGCTGTCATGTTTAAGCCGTCCAATACATAAACATTTCCTTCACCGAATATATACGCCATGAAGGCGTTAATTTCAGAAACAGCGCCTTTGGTAACAAGTTGAAAATAACGCAATTTCAAAACAAGACGCTTTTGTTCGCGGGATAATACTATAGTGCCGGAATTAATACGCCGGAAATTTCCGCGTGTGAAATTTTGGTTATAAGTTCCGAATCCCCATGTAGGCCAAGTTACAGGCTGGGCATTTTCTGTTGTATTTAAAGCTATCCCCAAAATGATTGACCAAACTGTAAGGCCAAAATCATTTGCAGTATCAAGATTAAAAACATCCCTATACCAGCTTTCCCAAAATTCCTGCTGATTTGCATCATACCATTCCTGTTTTAAACGCACGAGGGCTTCAAGCCGTTCTGCTTCATTATATTGCCACAGAAGGCTTTTCATAATATCAACATGATAGTCAATTTCAAATATCCGGGTCATGCCAAAATTACCTGTATACTGGAATTATTAGTAGTAGCTATTTCAGCAATCGAGATAGGAATTTCTGCTGTGGAATAATCGATAAAACTTGCTTTAGTAACCAGCATATTTTGTACGTAAATTCCGGGAGTAATCCGGTTAATAGCACCGGCTAGTTCAAAAGCAGAAACATTCGTGCCGACAACAAATCCTTCCTCACCTTCTATTTCGCCATTGACATAAGCTAAAATAGCTTCACGCACTGTAGTTTGCGGGTCCTGTAGGCTCTGGTCTGCCCTGACTGTTGCCCGAATTAATATCGGAATTTCGACAGGGCGTGAGAATTTTATAGAATAGCTTTGGCCACTTGATGGTTCAATGATATTAACTGTAGTGTTGCCATTCATATCACAGCCCAGGCTTTTATTAGCCAAAATAGAGGCAGCCACTGCTTCATCAGTTCCTCCCCGCACGCATACATACATGGAATGGGGTAATAATGAAATGCCGTCAATGAGGCGTGTTATATTTGTCACATTCTCACGGAAAACCAAACTACGCACGCCTTCGGTGGCGTACAAGGATGAAACTATAGCCTCTGGCAATCCCACTCCCTGCAATGCTAACGTGCGCCTGCGTTGTATACGCAAGAATTGGTCGCTTTGTTCATCAGTTCCTAAAACCGCTTCTACCGGATTATCTACTGTTTCCCAGCCGAGGATGTTAGTAACAATTTGGGTCAAGGTATGCGGGAGCGCGCCGATAGAACCTAATTCTACAGAACGAAAATCAACCGTTCCCGCACCGTTACTGTCCAGAACTATGGTGTTAAGCGATTCAAACCTGTCCCCAAGGATTGTTTCTGCAATAACTCCCGCTGGAATGATAGTAGACGGGACCCCGGTTAATATGACATTGTTGACCACTGAATATGTGCCTTGAACCCGGCTTAAGCCTGTAAGTGCGCAGATAGCGTCTAAAAACGTACCGGTAGCGAGGTTTGGGTTGATTTGGTTCGCAAGATTGGCATTGTTCCTGACTACGCCATCACGGGCTAATGTTTCAGTAGTGATCAAAACCCCTTGGGGAGTTTCCGGGGAAAGGACAAGGTCATTGCCAAATGCTTCACGATATTCATTTTGGACATCTGTCAAAATAATTGCTGTATCAGGTACAATTACGCCGGTTTCGGTTATATAATTATAACTAGCCATTTAATACCCCCGTTCCATAAATGGTCACAATAGTAGCTTGGTAATTCAGTATACCTCCTGTTACATCAATTGTCAGTTCCCTAATTTCAATCACATCTTGTACCGACAAAAGGGTGCGAAGCAAATAAGCGCGGAATTGCGCTACATTTGGCGCACCGTTCCAGACTGTCTGAAAATTAGGAACACCACGATTAGTTTGTAATATCATTTCCCCAAGCTGGGCTTTGGCCGCATTCGAGCAAGTTTGCATAACTGCGGCCAAACCTGAATTAATAGCCAATACGCCATCATCTTTAATATAGATATCATTCCTTTCATTCACTGCTATATTCTTCATGATACCGGCTCCTGCGTATTACCGCTTCCTGTTTCCACCCCACTATGCACGTGGGTTCTGGCACTTATCGGCCCTGCTATTATATCACCAACTGCAGTAATATCACCTGTACATTCAATGGTCGGTGAATCCAGTATTATTTTAGGGGCAGTTATCTTAACCTGATCATCCCATAACGCTATTCTGACAGAACCGCTCAAATTCTGTAATACTACATTATCACTATCTTCCCCGTTAATAGTATAGCCAGTCATTACATGAGGAAAAAATACCGCATCCTCAAAACTATGCTTTCGCTTAGTATTTGGCTGGGCGCCCTGATAATTGCTTACAAAATTAGAAATATCCCGGTCATTGGATTTTATCCAACCTAAATCACCACTTTTTATAGGGAAATTCAGTATAAAATTACCTCCCCCGATCTGGAAAACAGGAATGCGTGCTACTTGCGCACGGTTTATTTGTTCACCTGCGGTTGTTACCATCTGAATGAGGGGCTGAACTTGCGCCATATTACTGTCACGGTCATAAGCTATGACTCTCGCGGGCAACATATCATCTATATTTTGCAAAAACTTATCCAGAATCTGCCTGAATAAACCAGTCATACTGTCATTGTTTGCCGGGTTCAATGATGGAGGTGCGTTAATTTCAGACATTTTCTTTCAACCTTTTAGCCTCAGCAATAAAATAAAACGGGATGTCACGGCTGGTTACATCAAAATCAAGTTTATAGATATCATAGGTACCATTAGCAGCAGGGTTGAGTTCGCTTGTAATTTTAATAGCCCCACCGAGAACCGTTTGATTATCTATAAGAAATTTTACTTTCACCCCTTGTTCATTTATCTCCGGAATACCTATCATCCCCGTCCCTAAATTCAGAACACGCACCCGGTCGCGTAAAGGGGCATCCCAATCTTTTACAACAAGGACATTATCATCAATAAAGGCATTAACATAACCTGCTTCCCCTAGCTTGGCAATTTGCTTAAGCTTCCCGCCATTGAAAGAATAATTGGCAATGTTTTTATCCGTTGCTTGAAACTCAAGGGAGAGGCCTAAACTTCCGGCTATTTGCTCGGCGATTTTAGATAATTTTACTTGGGGAGCTTGAGTAACTGCTACCACATCCCCTTTAGCAAAATCACCGGTAAGGGCTTTCATGACTAAAGTGATATCCGGTGGCTGAGTTATAGTAGAAGCGGTAATATCCCCTTCAAACAATTTAAATGTACCGCTGGAAAGACGACCAACTTCCAATATAATTTTTTTCGGTTTTCGGTTTTCGTTGAACGGGGAAGTTTCCGTCAAAATATAATTTCGTGTGGTTTTATCCAGATTACTTATTTTAATTTCTGCCTCATTTTGGTTTTCATTACCGAATTTGGTGCCGGTAGCTGAAATAGCTAATCCTTCGTAAGTTTTCAAAGAACCATCGACCTCGATACTCACCTTTACTATACGCGGGTCTAATTCATTCATTCGGTCATACCTTGAAGAACAATGTTGTCTAAATAATCAATATAGTATTGTATTTCACGTATCCATCCATAAAAAGGGGTAGTTCCCGACGCACTGTTGCCCAAAGACAAATGCGTAAAAACAGGTATGACAGCTTCGTCATCAAACGGTGATAATACCCCGTCAATAGCCCCTGTGACTCCGTTTTCCCGATAAGCAGTTGCGCTTTTTGTAATTTCATTTGCTGTATAGGAAGTATATTCATAATCGTATTGAGCGACTCCTCCACTATTCAACATGATTGTACGTTTATCGCTATCACTGCCATTTATAAAATGATGTAATGTATTATTAACTGTTTCATCATTTAATTCCGCCATCGTCCTTGATGATAAAATACCGCTATACGCAAATTTCGCAGAACTATAGAAAGTTCCTGTAGCAGATGCTAGCCATCCGCTTGTGGATATACTGGCCTGGTCTGCTTCACGAATCGCAGGAATATTTATAGTAGGTATGTAAGAAGTCATAACAGGTAATTCTTCTACCTGCGCCCCCCATACAAAAATGTTCCCTCCGTCACCTATGTAAGAATCCGTAGTAATATCTAGGGCAGTACCGATGGAAATATCTCCGGTAGCAGTGGCATCTGCGGTAACAGTGATAGCAATACGCCACCAATCGTTTGGCAATTGCTGCGCTATAGCCGTACAATCCTGAGGAGTTCCCAATTCACCAGTGATTAAATTAATAAAACAATAGGGCGTCCCAGGAAAAGCACTGGCAGGAAGTGCAATTTTAGCGACTGCACGGGTATTCCTCTTAAGGAAAACAGAAAAAGTATAATCTTCACCATCAGTGAAACTAAGATTTTGCGTAATAGTATGCACTCCATTAGTACTATCATCTACCAAGGAATTACCAGTAGTCTCTCCATCCGGCGCAACCGCTGTACCTACGGAAATACTAGAGTTTGTTTTTACCCAAGTCCCGTCATTCGCAGCTTCACTATATAAGCAAATATTACTGGAAATCCCCTCAATTAACAATCCTTCGGCTTGTAATGAAACAGGATTATAATCAAAACGAGGGATATCATTGACCGCATATTCCATGATACCCTCAGCATTAAAATAAGACCCTTCGCTTGCCCTTATGAAATGAAGTTCAAATCCCTGCTGGCTTATAGGAAGGGCAGTTGTTATAAAATTGAATGTCAGGGAAGGAGAATAAGCTGTATAAGGCTTGAGGCCTTCACGTTCATAAGTCGCTACTTCCGCAGGTGTGAGATAAATAAGTTGCTGGGTAATCCCGAATTGTCGATAATCCGGGTATTCCTGATTTTCAGTAAGAAGAAAAAAATTACCATCCATAAGATAAGGATATGGTAAAATCGGTGTATCCGGTACAACACGCAGTCCTGATGCTAAAACAATATTATCACGTATGACAGTAATCGACATTGAACCGCGTGTTTCCTTAATTGTAAAATCATATCTCTTAGCGTTTAAGACGGTAGTAAAAGACTGATTAGCTATGGGTTGAATGTTAATTATTCTCATTGTGTTTGCCTCCATATCCAGCTTCCGGAAGCTGCATCCCCTTTGGCTGCCTGAGAAGTATTAGCCTCTACACTTTGCTGCTGGCCACGTTGCTGAGTGCTTGCATTTGCGGGATCGGCAACTTCCGATTCAGGGAGAGTGTCATATTGCGCCGATACAAATTGCGCTTCTATAAAACGTACCATCATGCCGACAGTATTGAACATAGCCGGTTCTTCCTCATGGGGAATATCGGCTATCACCATTTTGTCATAGGAAGCTACTTTAGTTTGGACGGTCAGGAGGGCGCCCATTTGTCTGTAATTTCTAATTTGTTCGTACACACTCCTGTAATCGCTTGCGTTCAGGATTACCAATAAATCAATCACCACAGGTTCAATGATACGATGATCAATGATAGTAGCCCCTGTTTCAATAGGGTGCTCCATGAATTTCGTCGTTTCCTTGATACGCGCACGCATTGGCCGTGCCGCTGGAAATATTTGACCGAAAGAAGAGTCAAAAACCCCTACGACATCGGAAGTAAAAGTCGGCAAATTGATATTGAGCAAACCCATTAGCGCGCCACCCCGTCATCGAAATTAGACACAGCCTGCCGCATTTCACGATTAAGGCCTCCGCTGATACTCCGGGCAATGCCGTCTGCATCAGTAGCCTGTGTTTCTATGTTTACCTCCCCAATGCTTATCTGGTTGTTAGTTGAAATATTCTGGGAAGAACTGTTGAGTAACGGGGAAGTAGTGGAATTAATAGGGGCGGTAGATGATTGCCCTATGTAATATTGAGCAATTCTTAAAGCCTCCTCAGTTTCTGCTGGAGTGTATTCACGTTTTTGTGTAGCTTCAACCGTGACTTTCTTGCCTAATCCTACCAAGTTTAATGCATCATTTATCACCCCTGTAATCGCAGCAACAGCGTCAAGAATGTAACCTTTTATGGTTTCCCAGACTCCTATTACCGCGTCACCCAAATCAAAGAACCATCCTTTGACTGTATTTACTGAATCGAAAACAGCATTTTTAATAGTTTCCCAAATTTCAATAACCCTGTTTTTTAACCCTTCCCATCCTTTGACAATTTCCCCGATAATAGAACCCTGACCGGCTCGAAAAGCCATATAATCATCATAAAGTACCGCGAAAGCAGCAGCTATTGCCAAAATAATGGCCACTAGTTTATTAGCAGCTAAGAGTTTAAGGGCTGCCGTTAAACCTTTTGTTGCAATAGCTGCCCTCAGCGCAGCCACAGTATAACTTGCGACAGCAACTCCTAAAAATATAAAAAATCCTTCAACCAAATTTTTGTTTTGCCGCATCCAACGCATTAAACTTTCAAAAGAATTTAACAATTTTGTAAGGACAGGTAAAACCGCCGAAGCAACACTTATGTAAAGCCCTCGGAATACTCGCTGAAGGCTCTCTAACTGGTCCTTGAATTTAGTTGCAATTTCAGCATCTTCTGTAGTAATTGCGCCGAACTCTTTTTGTTGTTCTATTAATGCTTCTGTCTCACGCCGTCCACGTTGTAAAAGCATTATAGTGCCTTCATCCAATCCTAGTTTTTTTCCCAATGCGCGGGATTCCTGTTTGCTTAACCCTTCAAAAGCTTGGGCGATTTCCGGCAAAAGTTCCATGACCGGGCGGGCTTTTCCTTCCGCATCAAGCATATTGATGCCTAATTCCTTGAAAAAAGGGGCAACCCTTGATTTCCCGGTAGCTTCCAGATGCGTCATGGCTGTTGATAAATTATCGACACTCGATATAAATCCTTCCGCAGTTCCACCGGCACTTTTTACTGCGCTGCCCCATGTATCCAATTCTTCAACGCTGATCCCTAAGGATTGAGAAGTTTTGTTCAATTTATCAGCAATATCAGAAACTTGGAAAGCACCGCGTAAAACGGCCCCCACAGAAAGTGCGGTAGCAATAACGCCTGCGGCTGACCGGGCTAATCCTAAAAAAGATTCTCCGACTTTTTTACTGCTATAATCGGTAGATTTAAGTTTTTTATCTAATTTATCAGTGGCTTTTTCAGCTTCTTCAGCGCCTTTCTTAACTTCCGAAGCATCAGATTCAAAAAGCAGGTAAAAAGTTTCTAAAATTGAGCCTGACATTACTTGTTTCCCTGCTTAGCTTTTTCTACTGCTAAATATTCATTGAACCTCGTTACAGCGATTACTTCCCATATTAAAAACGCATCCTCTAAAGTATAGGTCGTTTTTAGTTCGTGAAGGGTTGCTTTTCCGTCTGCGATGATTGCGCCAATAAATCCGTCACAGTTTTGGAAATCAACCCCTTCACTTTCTGCGCGAAACCTTCTAAGGAAGCTGAGGTCGCGCCGTTTGCGAAAAAAGAGCAATTATACTCGATCATGGACATTTCAATACGCGCCAGAGCCTCCCAATCAGGTATATGATTGTCCACTAATTCACGGGTGATAAGTCGTAAAGGTTCCTTTCCTTCTATAGGGACAGCTACGAATGTCATTAATTTCAACATTATTTCTTCACTGACAGCGTAATCGCCAAGCTTAGGAAGATTGCTGAAAGGATATTTGGCTAATATTTCACGTCCAGCCACAGCAGGAAATTTAGATAAAACAAACTTTTTTTCCTCCCCTTTTTGGGTCTTGACTATGATTTCTTTTGGTTCAAGAAGTGCCATTAGTTAGTACCTGCCTGATTCTCAAATGTGAATGCATAAGATTGTGATTTCAAACGACCAGCCGAAGCAACACTGTTACCCGGCATGCCGTCGGTAATAGCGCCGGGAGCCAATGTAATAGTCTTGCCGTCCGGATAAATGCCGGTCATCGTAATTACATCACGCGCCCCATTTTTTCCACGCCCCACGCGGTTTGCTTCCAGCAACACGGCCAGATTACGGTTATCATCGGTTTGTGGCACTACATTAAGGGTGATATTAATAGGATTAGGAGTTTCCCAAACTATCAAATCACCATTCAACCCCATGGCCTTATCCCCGATTTGCAATGACGGCAAATCAAACGGATCAGCATCATCGGCAAATTGCGTAACTGTAAATCCTTGCGGAAAGGTTACACTGGCAATAATCCTTACCTGTAGGCCGAAACCAGAAATATTCTGCATAAATTAACTCCCTAAATTAATACGTGCGTGCCTTCTACTTTACGAATAGCATCATCTTTAGAATAAACCAAAGTGTATACCGCAACATAATAAAACGCTCCCGTAATATCTACCCGTCGCTCAATTACACAATCCAGCCAATAACCGATATTTTGAACTTGGTGCCATGCCAATTCATCACCTGTAATTTCAGAAATGTAAAGTTTTTGCGTGACATCCAATGTCTTGCCAACACTGATAGTGCCGTTGCGTAACCCACGTTCAATTACTGCTTGCAGAACGGCGATTAGCTGGGAACGGCCATTTTTATTTGCTGATACTTTGGCAAGCGCAAGTAATAATTCCATGATCCGCGCACCGGCAGCGGTCTTAAGCCATTGCTCATTCGCATAAACGTTCATATCTGTAGCTGCCTGCCCGGTTCCCATAAGCACGCCACGCTGGTAAAATTCTATAAGTTGGCCAGCAGTTTGAGTTTGCCCGTAATAATTCATCCGGATAGCATCATAACTATTAGACAAAATGGTGGTAGTAACGGATGGTGTGAGAGCCACATTAGTCCCTATCTGGAACATATAATTTTGCACGCTATTCTGGCGGTTATAATCGGTCGCAGCCAAAACTACCATCGGAAGCATCTCAGGATATTCATCTGTAACATCTGAAATAGTGCAACCTACGCCTCCATAGTTTTGAAGAGCTTCCCAATAATCCTGAGCATTTACAGGAAGCGTACGGACATAAAACTGGAACGCGAAATTATTGGTAGACAGATTATTCCACTGGGCCACTTCCACAATTTGTTCAAGTGTTAAAGCCGGAATAAAAAGGAAGGAACCAAAATTATTAGAAGCATCCGCAGATAAGGTCAAAGTTTCTGATATAGATTCTTCATTCGCCCCGTCTGAAAGAACCGCTCCGTTTGATTTCAACCACCCAATAAGATTAGCTATATTAGTACCTGTATTACCAGCGGCAGTATCGATAACTGCGGAACCTAATTCCCCACCAACAAAATTGAATGATTTACGTGTAGCATCATACGTCACAGTAGCATTCTCCCATAGAGGGGAATAACTCTCGGCATTACGGATTGCTGTTTGGATTATTACAGCTACATCAGCAAGGGAAGTAACGCTGCTAAAATCCAGATTAGAAATAACGTTGGTATCAGCACCCAAAGTAAAAGTGAAAGAACCATCTGTTATTGAGGAAAATTGACCTACAGACCGATCGGCTACCGAACCGTAAATGATAGGGGCCACATCTTGATTAACCCACCGTGCGTAACTGATTTTTCTGGCTTGTGTAATATTTTTGCTAATCCAGCTAAAATAAAAAACTGCGCGTTTATATTCTTCTGAGGTGAAACCGAAATATGTTCCCACATCCTCAGCATTATCAAATTCAGCCAATGATTTTGTCGGCAGCAAAGGATTGGTTACAAACAAACGCCCAATCAAGTCCCGTTCCCTTACCCCGAAACCTGCACCCACTCCGGATGTGATTTGCACATATTTTTGAAAACTTATAGCCATAGCTATTTCCCCCTGTTATACCCGGTCAAAATTCACCTCGACGGATTCAATCCCCGGAACCGTATCCATAATGTCACGATTGTACGTTAATGTAAAATCAAAATTTGCCGCTGCCTCATTTCTATCTTTATCGTCAATAAAGTATGGATTTCTAACATCGGTTATACGCAAAATCCCTACCCCATATTTCATCAACCGTTCCAAGGCATAATCACTTTGCATGATTGAAGATACTCGATTAGCCAGATCAGAAGCAGTTAACATGAATGGATTTGAAGGATTTTGCCGATACAAAGCGCTTACCTGAAAAGTAGTTTCATAAACCTGAGTTTCAAGATGAGTGAATTCATTGTATATTTCATCATACATGTCTTTTCGGCCAACGGAACCATGTTTATGGTCTCCAACCTTGTATAAAAATACTGCCGCACCGGAAGGCACGCCCTCTTGTGTCGGCTGATAGGATTGGGCAACTTCAACGGAAGAAAAAGGACTACCTGCTGCGACTAATCTGACCCGAATTATATCCACTACCAATGCTATGAGTTCATTATCACGCATCGGTTATCTCCACACACAGCACTGCATCCCAGCCGTCAATAGCAGCCCAAGGGGTTTTTGAAACGCATTGATAACGTTTTCCCTGGAATTCCAACTGGTCCCCGGCCACATTTCTTTGTAAGTCTATTACACTGCGTGACACATAAAAATTAAAATAGCTTTTACTGAAATCCAGCCCGTAAATTTCATACTTATCTTTCGGCACAGGTTGGAAACTCCCGTTTACCGGGAAACCGGGTGAAAACGTAGGTGTATACATGCCGATAGCATTATTGGTACGCCCGGTATTTGTAAAATAAACAACGGTTTGCGAAGCGATGACAGTAAGCGCCATATTTAACAAATTGCTACCGGGTATCATTTGGCGGATACCTCATGAGTTAATGAATTGATCATTATTCCTGATTCGATGAGAGGCTTATCAAGTTTTCCTATTGTTTTTCCATCGGCCATTTTGCGCCGACGTGCTTTAATAGTTGCCGGTTTCAAAGGCGGTGACTGGATTTCAGCTATTTTTTTTCTTATATCTCCTGCCGCTTGTAACCCCAATCCTTCCATAACCGCCCCTATCGAAACATTGCTATCCAACATTCTTTGGGCACCGTCTTGACAAATTTTGCGCCAGTTATTTTCTTGTTCTTTCGCAGTAGTACGCATGAAAGAACGGGGAGGGATATTCTTTGAAGGACTGCCAAATTCATTTAATGCCGCTGCCGCTGCGACGGGAAAACCATTTTCATATTTTTTTGAATCTAGCCATCCCACCCGTGCCACCGCACCTTTCCCTAAGCCATGCAGAAAACTTTGTAATTTTTCCATTCCGGGACCTGGTTTTCTCACAACTTTCACCATTAGAATACCCCGTAATTTTTACGGAAAGCATTTCGTTCAGGGGGGAGCGCCGGAATATAAATACCCCCTGCAGTATGGGCCTGTAATAAAGCTAATAACTGGGAACCATAAGGAGTAAGGCTTAACCACCACTGCCATTGGTTTTTAACAGGCGGCGGAGTCAGTGTTACCGACACCTTGTCAATAGTAGCCCCTTGCACTAATCCTACGGTCTGCCCTGCAGCAACCATCGTGGATAATTGCGCTAAATGCGCGGTAAGTAAATTTAGCGCACGCGTTCTGGTTTTTGAATTTAAAACATCACAATTTGAAACATAATCCTGCATTATACAAGTCGCTGAATCCCAATATCCTTGTAATGTGGGAGTGGGAAAAGTAACAGGATCTGCAAATGCCGGAAAAGCTGTACGAAACTGCACAACATTGAACAAAATAACGGCCATACCGGGCGTTCCTTATTTTTTAGCAGGCCGCCCGCGCCTTTTTATCGGTGCCGGGCTTGCTGTTTCAAGCTTCTCAGGCTTCGCTACATCGTTATTTTTCATGTAAAAATCAGGCGTAATGGGTGCTGATTTATCTTTTTCTTCCAAATCACGCGCAATTTTTTCAGGATCAGTTTTGAGACGATTGATTTTAACATAACCCCGGTCAACATGATTCTGGAATTCCCGGTTATTTTTAAGAATTTCGTAATCCGCTTCTGAAACAGGGGTTATCACACCGTTCGGAGTTACCAGACGTTTATCGGCTACATTCGACCCCCCTTTAACAGTAATAACCCGTGAAGGACGTTTTATGTCATTCACACTTGGCTCATAAAGCGTGTATGCATTATCACAAGTAAGGGTTGAATATATGTAAACTGTCATCTTTTCTCCTAAATACCGGTATAACGTACCACTGCAAACGGACGTTTCAAGAGAACACCGGCAGTAGCATTAACATAGTCTTCTACGTAATTTTTAGCACGTTGCTGCACGCCAATAACCTGAAATTTCGCAGGGACAACTTGATTCCATACGCGACCATCATCAGTTGAATTATCACTGATACGTTCTGCGTACAAATAAAATACATTCGAACCACCATTAGCAGCATCAAGCTCCGGCGCAGAAACAACACGAATATTCGGGTAAGTCTGGTTCAACCATTGAAGAACTGACTGGGAACCCAATGTGTTTGTGACAGAAAGGTAATCTACGCACGAAGATGCAACCGCCAAGGTTAACGGAATACGCGCCGGATCAATAACGTCTTTTGACTGGGTACGAAGCGCAACGATTGCCGCACGCAAGTCACCAGTAATATCAAGAAACGTTGCAGATGCCCAAGCATTACCGGGATTATTTACATAAGCTGGCAATGACGGGTCGTTCAGGAAACCATAAGTACGGTTTGCGCCATTATTATAACCAAAAAAGCCGATACGATTACGTTCGATTTCAAGCACCAGCGCCGCTGCTTGACGTTTATTATTACCACTGCTGATATTAATGCGTGAAGTGCGGGCTTCCTCCAAACGACCAACTTGCAAACCTTCTTCAAAGCGTACAACCGTACGTGTTTCAAAATTGTTATTCCATGATGATTCAGGAACATTGGTATAATCGCCATACGGCATAGGTTTGCCGGTTTGTTCCACGATAGTTTGCACGATTTCTTCATCCGCCCATGAGCCGATGGTCTGGATACCTGTCAATTCATCGATGCGACGGGCTGCCGTGACAACCAGTACCTGGCCCGGTAACCAATTCTGAAGAAATTGAACAGGTACTGAAATGCTGGGAGTAGTGACAAGCGGTTCACCGGCAGCATCCATACCATAGTCAATGATTTTATCTAGACCACCTATACCGAGCATTTCGAGGTCTTTATAATCCTCTACGTTCTGAAAGTGGAGCGGGCGTACATCACGCGGCGCGATATAAGAAAATTCTGTTGATTCTTTCATTTTTACAGTCCCCCAAGAACGTATTAACTTTGTTGCGTATTAAGAGTTACCACACCAAGCCCCGCCACGTTGCTGGTGAAATGAGATACATAAGCCCCGGTAATTTGATTCTGGTAGCCACCACCAGCAGTGCCTGCAAAAATCTCACCGGTACGGCTGTCAAAATAAACACCTTGGCCTACAGTGAACGCATTATTGAAATATACGTTAACCTCCCCTACCGTGATAAAGTCAGCCTGTTCATTATTAGCTAATGTCAGGGTCGGAGCCAATGGCCCACCTAACACAGTTCCGCGACTTGCATATTGTTTAGGGCAACCAAGGATACCTGCGAAAATTCCGTCACCGCCTGCTTCAGCCTTACCTTCCGAAACAATGGTAAAAGCATTCCCAATTACATTTAATGCAGCATCACCTGATTCAATGATGAGCGAATTTCCACGAAAAGGACCGTCCCGAAAAAGTTCTCCCGGTACGCCGAACCCTGCATTATAAGCTACAGTTGTTTGAAATGGCATAGTTTAAGCCTCCCCTAATTTACTTTTTTAGTATTGGTAATGTACGCGAGAACTTCACTGCCTTTACGTGAAGCAGCCGAATCCATGCTATAAACTTTCTGGTCTTGCGGCTTAGTGCGATTATGGAGAAAACCATCCAACGCAACTTTTTCTTGTCCAGAGGAACATTTAATACCGAGTTTTCGTACGCCATATTTGGCAACTTCCGCTAAAGTTTTATCCGCGTGATCGAAAGTACCGATATGATAAGAAAGCGATTTAGCTAAAGCATCACGTTCAGAAATTTCGCTCACAAGGGCTTTAAGACCGGATTTTTTAAAAGTCTCAAATTCAGCGCGAATATTCTGCAATGCTTCTGCGGCATCTTCACCTTTGCCGCCTTCTTCTTGTTCAGCGAAAGATTCATCCTTTGCTTCTTCTTCTTCTTTGTCTTTTTCCTTATCTTCGTCTTCGTCCTCAGCTTTTTCTTTTTTAAGCTCTTCGAACTTTTCAATCAGTTCCTTGACAGCAGCATCCAGGGAGGCGAGAGTCACGCTTCCATCTTCGGATTTTTCTTTATCTTTTTCTTCTTCGGCCATTTTCCCCCCTTTGGAATCTATTGAAGAAATTACCACATCAGCGTAATCCATCGCATGTTTACTGTCAAGTACCAGTACATCGCACCTTGATTGATCAACTAAGGCCAGATGGTTCCCCCGAAGTTTGCGCTGGATATAATCATAAGCCTGCCCGTTATATGTACCTGATGCAGCTTCATAAACACAGCGATATCCTAGCGACAGATGTTTCTTTCCGCGCTCGATAAGTTTTTTTACAGTTTCACTGAAAATGCGGAGGTTGCTGTATAAAGTATCATTTTCAAAAAAAACATCTTCACCAGTCGACCCGTGTATGCCCTTCTTTTCAGCCGGTGTGAAACCATCCCCTAACATGGTATGGTCATCTACGATCGGAATTAATTTAAAACTCTCTAAAGTTTCCGGGTCTTGCAGTTCCTCTGGAGGACGGTAAACGTTATAAATACGATCAGGTTCAGGAGCACCGATACTGCGGCCCATGTATTGAAATATACCGGCGCGTGATACGGGATTCCGCTCAATAGACACATAGCCGTTCATATCCGTCCTGCGGGCGCTGTCCTCCCCGTGCATATTCAGCGATTCATGAACTCCGGGATGCAACGGCACAGGGAGATTTTCAGGAGTTGCCCAAATAAAATCAGTATGTTCTTCATTCAGAACCGGCGAAAATTTTTCACCTTTAAATTTAAACAACGTAAAATCACTGTTTTTTGTTACTAGTGACATTTCTGCATCAATTTTATAACCAGTTTCTTCGAACATTTCACGTTTGGCGGCGGTCTCCTCGGTTTCACCCGCTTCTATATGGCCAGCAGGAAAAGCCCATGTCCCGCCCTGCACTGCGTCATCCCGACGCTTCAGAAGCAAAATTTCATTTCCGCCCTGGTATAAAACACCCGCAGCAGATGCTGAATCACCGATCGTTTCTACAATTTCTTTAGAGTTTCCTTCATTGAATGGCATGGCTCCCCCTTAATGTAATTTTCAGTTAAACTAGATTCTAATGAATATGCCATTATTTCCCACGGTGCAGACTTATAAGAAATTTCGTCATCAACCACAAATTCTTTTCCTTTCCATAACCATACCATAGGTCTTATTAATCCTAACATCCCTGTTCGATGTTGCCAATAGTGAACCATTTCATGAAAATAGACTGAGTTTATATTCCCCTCGCATAAATAATAATCTAAAACTATCTTGTTCTGTAATGGGAAATAAGCCCCACTATTTCCTTCTAAAGTATCATCTAAATCATATTCAATATCAGGCGTTATAACTTCAAACACTTCCTCCGCATATTCCATCGCGCTGACAGAAACTATATTCATTCCACCAGTTTTCCTTTTTCAAAACTGACTATAGGCCGCATGGTGCATTTACAGTTGATCGCATCTCCCGGAAAACCACGTTCCCCTGTCTTAGAATCTATCACAGGAGGGTCGTCCAGACTATAAATATTTCCCGACATTTCGATGTGTTCCTCGCGCGGGTGTTGGCCGCCGCCTGAATGCAGCCATTCAAATTCCCGGATGCCTATAGTTTCCATTCTTGAACGATTAATTCCGTTGTAAGCTTTCCGGGTTTGATCTAATGCAATATTTTTAGCGCGGCGTTTGGTAACTCCTTTTTGCTTTTCGAGATAAGGTATTAAATCCTTCAAACCTTGACCGGTAGTAATAGACCGCATAACCGCGCCTTCGATCTGAGTAAGGTATTGCTGCGGAATTGATTTAATGAGGCTAACATTTTCTGATACTACAGCTTTGGCAATATCCTTTAACGGACCTGTCATGAATTTAGTCTTAATCGATAAGCCGCCACTCAATTCCCTTAAGCTGCTGTTCAAAACAGAAGCACTTGCTTTAGTACTTTCCTTCACCATTGATTCAGCCATAGGCTTTGCGCGTTCATCAAAGATTTTAGTAAAACGGTCAAATAATTCATTCATTAAAATACGAGCCTGAGAAGAAATGCTGGCATCTTGCGCAAAATATTTTTTAGCATAAGATTTTTTATATAAAGCTTTGATTTTATTTTCAGTTTCTGCGGCCATGTAATTCACTAAACGCTGTAGTTTAGCATCATAGCGGGTTTGAATGCCTGCATTGTAATTTAATGTGGTTCCCCTAAGGCTAGCAGTAGGTCTGAACTGCCTAACCCAAGCTTTTTTCTTATTGGTTAAAAGTTTCTTCGGCATTTGCTGACTCGAATATTTCTTCTTCCGGTTCTGGAGCTAACCCTGTCAATCCGTCATATCCGCTTTCTGGATCGGCGATTATACGCTCCCGTTCTTCCTGGCCGTCAATAGCCCCTGAATTGATCAGCATGTTGCCGGTACGACTCTTAATTTCATTTATTTCCGCAAGTTCTTTTGCGGTCGGCGTATCCAACGGTTTCCAAGTTATCGTAGTTGAATAAGGATTATTCGGCGCCAGTTCAGATTTTATAAGCAATTCATGATGACGTTGTACTAAAGGGGTTAAATCATGTTCCTGAATGGATTCCAACGCTTCATGATAACTGGCTTCTTCGAACTCACCGGTTGAATTAAACCCTTTCGGGGTTGTTCCTAATAATTTAGTCGCCGGAACTTCCGCAACAGCGGCTACAAGCTGATATTCAGTCATTATGACCGCATCAAGATCAGCCAGCGAAGTGTCATGTTGTTCAACTGATTCGTCAATGCCGACTACTTTAACCCCGTAATTATTCATAAACTGAGTCCAGTCTACTAACTTTTTCGTAAATTCATCAGGGTTAGAACCCATTTGTGATAAATCTACCTTAAGCGTTATCAAGCGTTTAGTCATTGCTAATTGCGGAGCTTCATTGGCAGTGCGTTCAGCAGCATAAACCCGTTCATAAATACGTTGTGGTAATGGCACGCCGCCATAAAAATATGTAGGCTTCAAAATATCAGGCACTTCGTTAGACCGAAATATAGCTAAGTGCGTACGATGAATTCGCTGCCCGTTTACTAGCCACCATGTCGGTTCATAAAAATACCGGGATGCCGGGTTAGAAGCTGCGTTATCATCAAGTTCCGGCGCAACCCAATAAGGGTCGATTTGTGACATTCCCCGATAACTTCCCGGTTTAACACCGTCGATATTAAAAGGTTTTTCGTAATATTCCGGATCATCAGATTCCACTTCATACAAACAAATGCGTATGCCAAAAATGCGCCCCATCCTTACAAATTGGAGCATGTTTTCCTGAAGCTGGTACTTATCGTCGAAATCGCGGATTTGATCCAATTCCTCAGGCGAAAGTTCCCCGCCGTCATTACGGCTGATATCGAAACCATTGCGTATCGCATCACGCGCAGGCATTGTACAAGCTTTATCAACAAGCCAATGCTGGGAAATAATAGCGCACATCTGATAACCAATGAATCCCTGAACGCCATACCACGCCATCAAAGAATCCGGCATATTAGTGAATGCGCCCGCATTATATGAAAGGCTTTCTTTATAACCGCGTGAATCCATACCTAGCCCGGAAACTACAGGCTGAGGTTGTTGCATGGAAGCATGAAGGGCTTTTTGTACCGCCACCCCTCTTTTCTCAGAAGCAGGTAACGTTATGTGTGTGGTGAAAAGACCGTTCGGCGGAGACATATTCGACAAAACAGGCGCGGTTGAGTTTTCTTTTTTTTTCCAGAGCATAAACAGTCCCCTTGAGAAGAATATCAAAATAAATTTATTAAGCTAGCTAAAAAAACCGCGCGGCCTTGCAGCTATCGTTTCCATAATCGCATCACATAATGGGTCAATCTGGTCATCATGAGCATGGGTATCATCTGCTGTAAAAGATTCACATTCCAAAAGGAAATCATTTAACCATGCCGCATTTTCAGGTAAATAAATATAACCTGATTCGATATATGGTACTGCCCCCATCACGCGAGTCAATTTATCACGGTTCCGCTCTATTCCTTTTACAGGAATACCGCCACTGGCCTGAATATCCTGAATAAGCCCGGTACCGCTGGATTTATCTTCAATGAGCAACCGGCGGAGCGGTGATTCCGGTAAAATACTATGATGTTTTTGCCAAAAAATTAATGCACGTTTTTTTAATTCCGGTGCCTCCCATTTCCCACGTATCTGGTCAATGAGATAAATACGCCCGTTGTCCCCGGCACCCCAACATTGAAATACTGAATAATCATTATGTTCTTTAGTTTTCATCGCCGTATCAGCGGTGATGATGCGATATTTAAGCGGTGGTAAAACAATGTATTGCTGGAACCAATTTGACCGGATTATGTTTCCGCCCAAAGCCACAGGCTCCTGTTGATACTGGCCACTAAATACAACACGATTCGCTTTTTCAAGTTCTGTTAATTCATGAAGTGGTTCCTTGTAAGGCCAATAGGAAAAACGCCCATGTTCATCCCGTTCATTTATCTCTACTTCTTGTTTTATGTTATCAGGCAACATGGTCAAAAAATTATCATCAATCAATGCCGGTATTATAAGCTCCGTCCATTCCCCCGGTACTTGCCCACTACGAATGAAACCGGTAGGGTCTTCCTCAGCAATTCGCTGCATTATCAAAATAATAGGAATATCCGGATTAGCACGGCGGCTTTTAACAGTTGAAATCAAACGACGGTTAGCTGCATCCCGTTTCGGTTTAGAGTATGCATCATCAGCCTTAAGAGGGTCATCCAATACGATACACCCGGAAAATCCTTCAGTCATATGACCGGCGCGGAATCCAGTGATTTGGCCGCCCAGAGAAACAGCATATACGCCCCCCGCACGTTTTCCATCTATTTCCACATTCCACCTTTTTTTAGCTTTCGCATCATCGGCAATTTTCATCGGCCAAAAATTCTGGAACTCATCTGATTGAACTATTTCACGCGTTTCCTGTGAGTTTAATAACGCAAGATCATCCGAATAAGAAATATGGAGAAAACGGCAACGCGGATTAAGGGCAAGTTGCCGCGCCATAAAATTAATAACAACCATTTCAGTTTTTGAACTGCCCGGCGCTACATTGATAACAAGATTTTTAATTTCACCTGTAGTCACTTTGTGCAGATACAGGGCAATCAGTTTATGATGCCAATTAACACGAAATTTAATTCCTTGACGTTTTTTAAAAAAATATCGTGTAAAAAATAAATGGCTTT
This sequence comes from uncultured Chitinophagaceae bacterium, assembly GCA_964387165.1. GTDB lineage: Bacteria > Bacteroidota > Bacteroidia > Chitinophagales > Chitinophagaceae > Flavitalea. The sequence continues at coordinate 33,008 of CAYLVR010000005.1, forward strand.
TTTCGCAACGAAGTTTAGCTATCGCCTTTTCAAGGTTTTCATTTTCAGAAATCGTCATCTAATTTCGCTATTATTTTAGCAGTTTGATTTTCCGAAAGATTAGCGAAAACATTTACAACAGGATTGCCGTCTTTACCGGTTAATTCGTATTTTTCAGTAAATAATTTTAAATGTTTTCCAAGCAACTCAAGTGACGATTCCTTGCTGATAAATTGAATTATCAGATTTCCCTGTTTATCCCATCTCCAACCATGGATGGTTTTGCGCACATCCTCAGGTAAAAACGCCAGAGCCGCAGGGTCCTTGATATTATAAAGCGCAACCACTGTTCTATCAGCAAATGCGAGTCGCTCCAATTCCTTAAGCACGCGTTCGGCTGTAACCCCTGTATTTTCAGCATGTTTAAGCTTCAAAGAGTCGATAACCTTTTGAATTTCAGGAAGTTTCAGCAACGCATGACCTTGCGCATAAGATGTTTTTTTTGAATAACCTGCGCGCAGCGCAGCCTGCGTCGCGTTATAGTCGATTACATACTCCCTGCAAAATTGCCTTTGCCGTTCGTTCAGGGCGTTTTTAACCATGAACTAAAAATAGCATATAATTAAAAAAATAGCAACAACGGTAATCCTGAGATATAGTCAGAATTAGTTTTAATTCCTCGACTATATTTTTCCTTTACTTACACCTAAAATTATCCTATACATGTTATTAACATATCTAATATTATATACATTTTTATAATCATTATTATACAACCATGTTATTATAATAGGTAAGATAATCTTATACTCTAATAGGGAAAAATAATATGACTAATTTTAATATCAATTTTAGTTTTACTTTTAATGAATTAAGAAATAAATGGGTAGTTTATGAGCTACGGTGCAAAAATACAGGAATTGTTGATTACATAGGTTACAATCAATTACATCGACTTTTTTCATTCGGGGACGTACTCTCTAATCCTTTGGTAGATGATAAACATCCTTATATTTGCACAGTAACTGATATAGTCGACTCAAAAAACGAGGCCGTGCAAATGCGGTCATTCAGATGCATGAGCAATGGGGAAGTTCCAAGGGCAATGAAATACCGCTCATTGGCATCCCGTTCACCTTTTATTTGCCATGAAACAGGGGAAACCTTTCAAACCATCCAAGAATGTGTTTACAGACACGGGGTAGGGTACGGTGCTCTGTGCAACCATTTGAACCGTAAGCCGGGCTTTAAAACCGTAAAGGGGCGTACATATTCACGAAACATACCGGCACAGATTCAAAACAATAATTGATTTAAATATATCCCTGCGCGTTTCCATACCCTTCAATCGTAAAATTACTGTTAACAGCATATATTTCTGATTTTTCCAACCCTTCCTGAAACCATGCGCGCGTTGAACGCCCTAAATGCACATATCCCATTGCTTCCAGACAACCCATCACTACCCGTTCGCTGGGTAATCGTATAGAAGCGTTTTTACATTTAATTAAAACAGCATTTACCCCGACGTAACCTGCTTTAAAACCAGCATTTTCATCAGCAATATTGTTTAGTATCAAACTTTCAAGAGGGCTTTGGCTCAATCGAATGGTCTCGGCATGGCTGGATGTTTCAGGGGCACGTACAGGTAATTCACCACGGCCTATAGGGTAATTGAGCAACCAATCAGTTATTATTTCAAACCCATTGTTCTCACGTAACCAACTCCATAATTGCATGAAATATGCGTCATCCATCCCGGCATTTAGTATATCCGCCTTATTTTGCAATGCGCTGTAAAATATACTGTAACGCCTGCTATTTTTATTTACTGGCACTGCATCCTTGTAATTGCTGAATAACAACCAGTTTGATACGTTATCCTCCATTTGCTGATCGACGCCTTTACTCTGCACCTCAACCCGTGCATCTGTGATCATCGGTTTAAGGATTTCGATTAATTCACGCCGTTCATCAACTTTAATTTCATTCACTATAATCATCAGTTTGTTACGCATCCAAGCATTGAACGTGCTACCTGATTTGATAAGTTCAGGTGCTTTAGGGCTATACACATACATATCACCAAGCGCCCTTTCAAATATTTCCATGAATATTGTTTTACCGATGCCTTCAGTCGATTGCAGTAATACCGACCAAGGTATTTTGATTCCCGGATATTTTACGCAATGGGCGAGATAAGAAAATAAAATGTTACGGTCTGTTTCCACAGGCAATATTTTTGCCATATGATTTAACCATGGTGATATATCCCCTTGCCGGGTTTTAATTTGCGCCGGGATGTATGTGTTTAAACCTGCGCGACTCATATTGTCATTTATAATTTTAAAACTAGGTTCAGTCGGTAAAAACCTTGTATGGTCAATTTTAGGAATTGTCCATACTGTTGAACGTGTTGCAGCCTTAAATGCTTCGTCGGTAATTTTCCCGGTAGTTGTAATAATGAAATGTTTGCCACCATACGCGCCATTAAATTGGCTTGCATTCATGAATCGCCCTGATGCGGTGAATATTTTTCCCTGTGATTCAATATAATAACAATTTTCAAAATATTTTTGCTGGTCGACAACATCCAATATTTCAGGCATTTCCTTATTTACAGGCACAGGCGGTTGCTGCCGTACAGATGATGAGGAAGGGGCATCCTTAAACCCAAAATTCAACCATGCGCTGACAGCCGTACGACGTTCAAACGCAGGCCAGCCTATTTCCGTATCACGGATACTGTTCCATAATTTAAAATTCTCCGCTTTATCGTTATTTTTATATAAAGCGCACCATTCTTCCCATACCTTCAATATTTCGTTTTCGGATATATGCAACCATGCAGCTTGTTTAAAGGCAGCGCTGATACTCAACCATTCCTCCCTGCTTAAATCATTCGGATCAAGAAGATTCAGCGCATATTTAACCCATTCAAATGACGGCGCGGATAGGTTGGGTTCGCCAAGCTGATGACGGGTGATGTGGTTATCAAAAACATTCACACCGGCGAGAGCAGTTTGTATTTCGCCACTATTAACAGGTATATATTCATTGACCTGTGTTATCCCCACAAGAACGGGTTCTTTTTTGAGATGGTAAAAGCCGGGGACGCGCATCACACGCGCAGCATCTATGATGGAACGGTCGCCACCATAAGCCTGGGCTAATTTTCTTTGGTGCAACGTGTAAAATTCATTCCCGGCATAAGGTACAACCGGCCAATAAATATGGTATTTTCCGGGAGAAGTCTGGATGGTAAAAACAGGTTTTAAAATTCCAGCCAATGCCTGTTGGTATCCGGCATGTGAAGTGAACGGGTCGTCAAGATCAACCACATGAGTGCGGATATAAGAGACATTGATTGTTTCCCAGCCATTACCGTCCATAGCATTTATGTTGCAGAATATACCATAACCGGAATTATTATATTTACATAATTCTTCCCACTTATCGGTTAACGTACCACGTAATATATGTGCTTGCGCCCCCTTTTCCTTGTCATGGATAATACGAAAATCAATGATAGTATCGGGTGTTCCGGTTAATAATTTTATGTATTGTTCGGCAGCATGGTAATTTTGCATATTTATACCCCGCACCGATTCAAATGTCTGCGTCTGGTGGATAGCGGCATGTTCCAGACACTGTAATGCCTGCTGGCAATTAACTGCGCGATAATTTCACTGTCACCTGTTTTCACGGCATATTCAGCAGCGGCATTACGTATACCCTGCCGGAAATGATAAGTAAGTGTTGCGTGGCACATCCCGGCGGCTTTTGCGACATGGCGATTAGTCACTTTCATAGGGTCTTCATGCCATATTTGTAATGCGGCTTCTAAAATTCTGAGTTTTATTTTTTCGCTATGTTTCATTAAATTTTTACCAAATCGAATAATTCCCGCTCATTGCGGACGAATCCTGCGAAACCGCCTGCACGGATGACGATATCATGAAAAGCTTTTTGCGCAACCTCTCTTTCATCCAAATGGTTAAATTTCCAGTTTGAATGCTTGCATTCGGGCGCAAAAAATACACCTATCCGCTTACCGACCATATTAGCTGTAACCATTATCGGCATGATACCGATGAGATCGGATGATTTAATGATGTCGTTTATTGCCTTTGATTCGTTTGCAAGACCATATCGGATAAGACGGCCTGACTGATCAATACAGGCACCTGAATTATTTCGCCACATTTCAAAACCACAGGCGGCGGCGGCAAGCCTTATGCGTTGCTGGACTGATGATTCTTTCATTTCATGTACCATCCTTCAATATGTTTAGTTAATTCCTCATAATCACCTCGTGACCGTCCGGCAGATAAAGCGGTGAGTATATCACATCCGGTGATAAAATAAAATTTACGATGGATTTCGCTGTCGTTAAATCCTTTCAGGCGTTCAATAGCCGCCCATTGCGCAATCGTATCTTTTAAAACATTCTGTGCCGTTATTTTTTCAATTTGTTTATTCATGACCCCACGACCTGCAATATTTCCCGCGACAGCGGTCACACGTTCACCGATATCAGCGGGTGATTCAAGCACGGTAGATGCGCGTAATTTATCCAGTGTTGCCCGGTCAAGCAGTATCAGATCACCTTCAACCATTTCAATATTGCGTAACCTTGGTTCCGGCAATGGCGGCACAAACCCGCAATATGGGCAGCACGTGCGGAATCTTTCATATGGTTTAGCGCATAATTCCGAACGACATACTGTGAGCGGTATGTCATCAGGGTCTTTTTCCTGCTTGCCGCGTTTATCACGACGCGCAAGTGACCATATGCGTGGTTTATCAGGTAAATTATGACGGATAACATTGCTCACATGGTCAATAATCAGCCCATGATTTTTACCGGGAGCAGGGCGTAAGGCACGACCGAACATTTGCATATATTTTACCAGTGATGCTGTAGGCCGCGCCATGATTACACAATCACAACCGGGGGTGTCAAACCCTTCATCGAACAGGTCAACATTAACTAGTATATTGATTTTACCTTCCTTGAATTCCCTCACATATTTATTGCGTACCGCTGAGGGGGTTTTTGATGACAGGCTCACTGCCCGGATTTTATGGGAATTAAAATCATTCGCTATTTTACCGGAAGTTTCAATATCAGTAGCAAAACATATTGCCCGCCTGCCTGCCGCATATTTAATATAAGCTGTTACAACATCACCGACAATATGTGATTTTTGGGCAGCGGCTTTAAGTTTTTGTTTACTATAATCACCACTGTTACCAATATCTGCGTCGGAAATTTCAAGATCGGATTTAGGGCAAACTATTTCATAATCGGCTAAACTGCCTGTTTCAATTAATTCACGCATTGATATACCAGTCACCATTTCATCAGCGACCCCGTCATAATTTTTTCCCAGCCCTTGCCCATCAGCCCGCGCAGGTGTGGCAGTAACACCTAATCCTTGAGCATTAGGGAACATTGATACAGCAGTTCCCCATTTATTTTCTCTGGTAATATGATGCGCTTCATCAATTACCCACCTATCCACTTGTGCTGCCCATGATTTTAATTTAACTTGACGGCTCACAAGTGTGTCGACACCGACAACAGCCGTGCGAGATGACATATTAATGAACGAGCGACCATTGAATTCTTCGCGATGCAAGCGACTTACTTCAGCAATAACCCCAGGTGGAACAATGAGCCGATGGTAAATGCCACGTCGCGCTAAATGTGATGACATTTGTGAGACAAGTTCATTTCGATGTGCTATTACGGCTTGTGTCATACCGATTTGTGAACCGTCAAGAATAATATCACTTACGATTACGCTTTTACCTCCACCGGTAGCAAGAACGGCAAGCATATTTTTTTTTCCTGCATTCCAACCGTTATAAATAGCGGCTTTCAACTGTTTTTGGTAAGGTCTTAAAATCATATTTCAACCACATGGTTAAATTTTTTCTTGCAACATGTCAAGCATCATGCTATTTGAAATTCCATAACCCGAACAAGCAGGAAAAATAAAATGAAAATTGATATCACTATAAAAAATATTTCACTTGAGGAAGGACAAACTTTGCTCAATTTGCTTAATGATGAAATTGAGGAAAAAGAATATCGGGAACCGAATGCGGATGCTAACCAACCTTCTTCTCATGGAGAAACAGATTCTAAAGGTTTACCATGGGATGAACGTATTCACGCTATTTCAAAAACCAAAACCCAGAAAGGGGAATGGAAAGCCCGCAGGGGTGTAAGCCATGAATTAATTAAACAAGTAGAAAATGAACTTCGTTCAGTAACACCAAATGTTCAACCGACATTACCAGCACGGGGCATATTCCAAGCTGGCGATTCATTTCCACAAGGTGCAATATACCAACCATTACCGCAAACCATCCCACCGGCAGTTCCGGTTCAACAACCGATTAGTTTTAAGACATTGATGGATACTATGGGTAGTTTATTTCAATCAGGAAAAATAACCGCAATGACTGTACCAGAAATTTTGAAAGAAACATCAGCAGCATTTAATGCTGCAACACCACTTACTTCAGTTACTGATATTATGCATAATCAGGAAATGATTAATTATTTCTATCAAACCCTCCAGCAAAAAGGATTAATCTAATATGCTGGCGCCTGTTACTGATAAATTACAACTTACAGCTACTGAATTACCGAGATTCATGGCTTGTAATGGATCACGATATATGGACGATTTTCAATCGTCCATTGAGTCTGATCACACAGTCAGGAATGAAGGGGATGCGATTCATTGGTTAGCTGAACAAATATTAACCGGCAAACACAGCATAAGTGAATTGGTTGACAGAAAAGCGCCTAACGGATTGTTCATTACTGCCGATATGCTGGAACATTCTTCTGAATATATTTCGGATATGATTGATAAACCGAATCTTGAAATTGAAGTGTCAGGATATTTGATTTACCCGAATGCTACCATTACAACACGTACTGATTGTCGATATATTGAAGGGAACACCTTATATATTAATGATTTTAAATACGGATGGGGTATAGTCGAACCTGAGAATAACTGGACGCTGATAGCCTATGCAATGGATTATTTCCAGCACTGCCAACATGATATACATCATGTTGTAATGACTATATATCAACCAAGGCCGCACCATCATAAAGGACACGTCCGGTCATGGAAAATTACAGCCGAACAGCTTATTTCTTATGCTTCCAGAATATTCGATACATTGAGTAATCCGAATGACCAGTTAAACACAGGTGAACATTGTCGCAATTGCCCTGCTTTAACACATTGCCCTGCCGCGCATAAAGCTGAAATGAATGCTGTTGACGCGTCTGAAATTGCGTTTAATGATAATATTAGCGATAAGGTATTGAGTCTTAAACTCGATACAATCAAACGTGCTGCAGATATTTTAAAAGAAGCAGAGAAAGCTTATTCTGAATTGGCGCTGCACCGTTTAAAATCAGGTCAAATAATCGATAATTATTCAATCGACAATGATCTCACTAATGAAAAATGGAAGGACGGTATATCAGTAGATGTTGTCAAAGCAATGACCGGAATTGATGTATCTAAGCCTTCCATGATTACACCTAATCAGGCAATTAAAAAAGGCGTCCCGGAAACAATAGTTAAAAGTTTATGTGAACGACAAAGCAAAGGGGTAAAACTCATTCGTATCAGTGCGAACGACAAAGCAAATAAATTATTCAACCAACAAAAAGGAAAATAAACATGTCAGAACAATTCGTAACACCAGTAGGTCGTATAGTCTGGGGTCATCCGCTAAAATCGATCATTAAAAAAGACCAGCGCACCAAACAACCTATTTTGCGTAATGGTAAACAAGTCGAGCAATGGGCATTTGGCGTTGCTTTCCCTAAAAATGAATTTAATGCGAATATAATGCCTATTTTACAAAAGGAAGTAGCGACATTATTTCCGGCAGGTGTACCGACTAATTTCAGTTGGAAATTGAAAGATGGTGATAGTGTCGATAGGCAGGGAAAACCGTTCAGCGCGCGTGAAGGTTATGCCGGTTGCTGGGTTCTTACCATATCAACTGAAGCATTTGCGCCGAGGGTTTTTAAATTCGAAAATGGCGCGTACCGTGAAATGCAGGAAGCAGAAGTTAAAACCGGTGATTACGTTGCTGTCAATCTTACCGTAAAAGCTAACAAACCTGCTGATGTAAGCCTGACACCCGGTTTATATGTGAACCCTAACGGTATTGAACATATTGGCTATGGACCGGAAATTGTTTCAACAGGGCAAGACCCTGAGGAATTATTTGCTAATGTAAACCGCCAACTACCTCCGGGAGCAAGCGCAGTACCGGTTTCATCCGCCCCGGTAAATACTGGGTTTACACCACCTGTGCCTACAACACCCCCAGCACAACAATACCAACAGCAACTACCGCCACCAGCACATGATTTCATAAATAATATTAGCGGTCAAAATTCAGTTACACCCCCAGCACAACAATACCAACAGCAACTACCGCCAGCATTTCCCGGAATGCCTGCTTCCCGTTAAGACATGTCAACGATGCGGTGCGTTCAAAAATGAATTGTGTCGCATCAATCCGTTGATATGGGATTGCATACCGTATTGATTTCCATTGTATATTTAATTGGAACACAAATGAACTTGGATGATGCCATAATTTTCGATATTGAAATTTTTCCAAATGTGTTCACGTTGAGCATGGAACATTTGCGTTCTGACACATGCGCAACATGGGAAATTTCGGAGTTTAGGGATGACAGGAAAGAATTAATAAAATGGTTTAACTATTTGTTTCAAAACCAGATTCCGATGATTGGGTTTAATAATATCAATTTTGATTATCCTGTCATCCATATGATCATGAACAATCCACGATGCAGTATTGACCAGATTTATCAAAAAGCGATAGGTATTATTAATTCACAGGATCGTTTCAGTCATATAATATGGCCGAACGATCGGTTTGCCGCGCAAATAGATATGTTCAAAATATACCATTTTGACAATCCGGCAAAATCGACAAATTTAAAATCTTTGCAAATCAATATGCGCAGCCCTTCAGTTGTCGATATGCCGGTTGCTGTAGGCTCGAAACTTACAAAGGAACAAATAGACAACCTGCTTATACCATATAACCAACATGACGTCCAGGAAACTAAAAAATTTGTTTTACATAGCACAGATGCGTTGAATTACAGGCTGTCGCTTGTCGAAAAATTTGGTGTGGATGTTATGAATTGGCCTGATACTAAAATTGGTTCCAAAACCCTTGAATCACGTTTGCCGGAAAATTTATTGTATGAATGGCGTGATGGAAAAAAGAAAACAAGGCAAACCATCCGTACACAAATTGCCATAAAAGATATTATTTTTCCGTTTATTAAATTTGAAAATCCTGAATTCCAACGCATTCTTGATTATTTGCGTGGACAGGTATTAACGACCGGGGAAATTAACCAATTCAGTGATTCTACGCCGCGTGTACAAACTAAAGGTGTGTTCACCAGTTTAAAAGCCCATATCAATGGATTGGATTTTTATTTCGGTACAGGTGGTATTCACGGCAGCATTTCATCACAACGGATTATAGCAAATGATGAATGGTTGATTCGTGACATTGACGTTGCCGCGTTATATCCTTCAATTGCAATCGTAAATAATTTATCTCCGTTGCATTTAGGAGAAGCATTCACTGAAATATATTCCCAATTACCGGAGGAACGTAAAAAATGGCAAAAAAACAAAGGTAAGAAATGTATTGAAGCAAATACCCTTAAATTAGCCAGTAACGGGGTTTACGGAAACAGCAATAACCCTTATAGCGTATTTTTAGATTCACAATTCACAATTACAATTACGATAAACGGGCAATTAATGCTCTGTATGCTTGCTGAACGCTTGATGAAAATACCAAGTTTAAAAATATTGCAAATAAATACCGACGGAATTACATATTTTATCCATAAAAGTCAGGAACCCTTAGCTACTGAATTATGCCGTGAATGGGAAAATATCACTAAACTTGTGCTTGAAGATGCTGATTATTCAAGGATATTTATCAGGGATTGCAATAATTATGTTGCTGAATCATTAAACGGTTCACTCAAATTGAAAGGCGCATATTGGTATCCTGATCCACTCGATTACATTAATTCCATCAGCGCAGCTCAACCTCCTGCATGGCATAAAAATTTAAGCAATTTGGTTTCAATCCAGGCGGCAGTAGCTGCAATGATTCATGGAATTAATCCTGAAGATTTTGTGCATGCGAATACGAATCCATATGATTTTTGTTGTCGGGTAAAAGTAAACCGTTCAGATAAATTATATCACGGAACGACAGAAATGCAGCGTAATACACGTTATTATATGTGCAACGACGGCGCGGAATTGATGAAAATTTCACCACCTGCCGGGCAACCGGGAATGTTTAAACGTAAAAATGGAATATCAGAACATGAATATCAGACCATGATGAGCCAAACCAATGGCGCATGGGATGAACGCGTTTGCACAAAAAACCGAAGCAGGTATGAAGAACGCCGTACATCTGTTGTGGCCGGATATAAGACAGCAATATGCAATGATATCGCTGATTTTGATTTCAACAACCTTAACTATGGTTGGTATGTTTCGGAAGCTCATAAATTAATTATCAACTGAGGAAAATTATGATCATTGAACAAATAAAAAATCATGAAACTGCTAAATTTTTAGACCGTATTGTTCCATTGGGTGATCATATTAAAGTGGTTTACCATAAACCGATTCAAAAAAATCCACCACGCGCGGAAGAAATTGAATTTATAATTCAAACGGATACGAATGCTGAAAAATTTTTGAAAAAAGTTGTTGACAGATTGTAAAGCGTTATGATATACAGAACATATGACAAAACAATCTCTTACATCTGATGATGAATACGAAATTACATTAGTAAATTTATTGGAAGATGCCTTGCTTGAAGCACTTCCGTTTGTAGAAAATGGAAAAATTACAGAAGGATACAAACCGGCTGAAATAAATAAAGTGATCAAACGTATTAGAAATGCGCTTACTAAAGTAGAGGAAGTGGAGAACTATAAAACCCAATTAGCAAAGGAAACTGGAAAATGAAGCAAGTAAAAACAAACGAAGAATTGCAAAAATACTTAAAAGCCGGGGAAACCGCGTTTGAGTTTCTTGAGCCGGGTGTGTACAAATTCAAGGAAGAAACCGATAAGATTATAGACATCCACGCTGCCGCGCACCTGAATATTTTCAACTTCAATTTGCAGATATTTGCAAACCTGAAAATTAGAACGTGGGAAAGCAGCCAGCCGAGGATCGAGGCGCGGGGAAGCAGCCAGCCGAGCATCGTGGCG
>CAYLVR010000006.1:0-13152 GCA_964387165.1 uncultured Chitinophagaceae bacterium
GGGTGGTTATGCATTCGTACCCGGTGTGGCGGGTATCTGGAAAGATCTGACAGATTCGGTTAACCAGATGACTTCAAACCTTACGGCCCAGGTGCGTAATATCGCTGAGGTAACTAAAGCGGTGGCAAGTGGTGATCTTTCCAAAACAGTGGCTATCGACGTGAAAGGTGAAATCCTCGATCTTAAAAACACCATCAATACAATGGTGGAACAGCTCAACTCATTCGCGTTCGAGGTAACACGTGTGGCCAGAGAAGTGGGAACAGAAGGAAAACTCGGCGGGCAGGCAGAAGTAAAGGGTGTGGCGGGCACATGGAAGGATCTGACAGATTCTGTAAACATGATGGCATCCAACCTTACCAGCCAGGTGCGGGGTATCGCAAAAGTGGTGACCTCAGTAGCAACAGGTAACCTTCGCCAGAAACTTTCTATCAATGCAAAAGGTGAGGTGGCGCAGTTAACAGAAACAATCAATGAAATGATTGAGACACTCGCGTTGTTCGCGGACCAGGTAACGACGGTGGCGCGCGAGGTGGGTGTTGAAGGAAAACTTGGTGGACAGGCATCGGTACCGGGAGCGTCTGGTATCTGGAAAAATCTGACGGAAAACGTGAACCAGCTCGCACAAAACCTTACCACACAGGTGCGTTCAATTTCTGAAGTGGCATCTGCGGTAACAAAAGGTGACCTTACAAGAAATATTGCAGTGCAGGCTAAAGGTGAGGTAGAAGCATTGAAAGATACCATCAACCAGATGATTGCCAACCTGCGTGAAACCACACGGCGTAACCAGGAACAGGACTGGTTAAAATCCAACCTTGCACAATTCAACCAGATGCTGCAGGGACAAAAAGATCTGAATACAGTAACAAAACGAATATTATCAGAACTTGCCAGGGTGGTAACCGCCAACTATGGCGCCTTTTATATACTGCAACAGAATGAAGAAACTAAACATACCAAACTACAACTATTCGCCACCTACGCATATAAATCAGAAAAAAATATCCCTAAAGAATTTGCCATTGGTGAAGGCCTGGTAGGACAGTGTGCTTTTGAAAAAGAAAGAATAATTCTTTCACGCGTCCCGGATAATTATGTAAAGATCAGTTCATCACTTGGTGGGGTTAAACCAACAAATCTTATCATTCTGCCTGTATTATTTGAAAATGACGTAAAGGCAGTAATTGAGTTAGCGTCAATTGAAGTATTCAGCCAGATACATCTGGACTTTTTAAGTCAGCTGACCGAAAGTATTGGTATAGTATTAAATACAATTGAAACAACCTCAAGAACCGAGGAACTGCTGGCGCAGTCACAATCACTTGCAGAAGAATTAAAAATTCAGCAGGAAGAATTAAGAAGAACGAATGATGAACTACAGGATAAAGCATTGCTTCTTGTAAAGCAGAAGAACGAAGTAGAAGCTAAAAACAAAGAGGTGGAGGAAGCACGTAAATCACTGGAAGAGAAAGCAGAACAGTTAACGCTCACTTCGAAATATAAATCAGAATTCCTTGCGAACATGTCGCACGAATTACGTACTCCATTAAATTCATTATTGATCCTTGCGCAGCAATTATACGAAAATGCAGAAGGGAATCTTAACGAAAAACAGATCAGGTATGCCAAAACAATTCATTCGTGCGGCGATGACCTGATTAATTTAATTAACGATATCCTCGATCTTTCCAAAATTGAATCAGGATTTATTTCTGCAAACTTCTCGAAGGTTCGTTTCTCAGAAATATCATCGTTTGTTGAAACAACGTTTAAACCCATCAGCGAAGCAAGACATCTTAAATTCAATATTCAGACCGACAAAAAATTACCGGAGGCACTTGAAACAGATCCGCAGAGGCTCAACCAGATCCTCAAGAACCTGTTATCAAATGCATTTAAGTTTACAGAAAAAGGTGAGGTCAAATTAAAAATATACCAGCCGGATATTAAAAGGAAATTCGGGGTTGCGTCTCTTGATGATGCATCCACTGTTGTCGCATTCGCAATAAGCGATACGGGTATTGGTATTCCACAGGAGAAACAGAATATAATATTTGAAGCGTTCCAGCAGGCGGAGGGTTCTACCAGCCGTAAATATGGAGGAACAGGCCTGGGGCTTTCTATCAGTCGCGGCCTTGCAGAATTATTAGGAGGAACTATTGATCTTGAAAGCACCCCCGGGTATGGAAGTACTTTCACATTATATGTTCCGGTAGATAATATATCGCTGGCGTCTGCAACAGGGGGTATTGAAGGAGTAGATTCTTATGAACAAATACAGGTAGGATCCGATAGCGGCGATATTGATACTTTATTAAATTCCATACGTCTTTCCGGTGAAAATGTTGAAGGAAGGAAGATGGAGATCGTTAATGAAATGATCAATGAAACCGGTGACGACAGGGCTCATTTAGCGCCGGGAGATAAAGTAGTATTAATTGTTGAAGACGATCTCCGTTTCAGTAAAATATTAATTGATAAGGCACGCGAAAACGGGTTAAAAGCCGTGGCAGCCACTAATTATCTTGAAGTATTTGATTTTGTGAACAGATTCTCCCCTATTGCTATTACGCTTGATGTTAAACTACCTGATACGAGCGGATGGAAGGTGCTGGACCTGTTAAGAAACGATCTGAATTACCGTCATATCCCCATTCATCTGATTTCAGGAGAAGAAAATAAAAACCTTGCATTAAAAAGAGGAGCGAGAAGTTTTCATCTGAAACCTCTTGACAATAACGCATTGCATCACTTATTTAATGATATATTAATATTTAGTGATAAAAGCCAAAGAAAAGTTCTTGTTGTTGAGGATAATGAAATCGAATCATCACAGATCGTTAAGATCCTTAATAGTGAACTTGTTGAGGTAATGATTGCTGATACAGGAGAAAAGGCATTTCATTTGCTGAATACTAACGACTTTGACTGCATCACGCTGGATTACACGTTACCCGACATTTCCGGCACAGACCTTGTGAAGAAAGTTAGTCAGTTTAAACAGAAGCTTACTCCTGTAATTATTTATTCTGCCAGGGAATTTAACAAGAACGAACTGAAGCTGTTGAGTGATAACTCCAATTCAGTTTTACTGAAAGACGTAAATTCATTGGAAAACCTGCTGGAAGAAATTGTACTGCATCTACATATTAATCACAAACATCTTGTCCCTGAAAAACAGCGGATCATTGAAAACATTAGGAGAAAAGAAGATATTCTGACGGGTAAGAACATATTGGTGGTGGATGATGATGTAAGAAATCTTTTTGCGTTGACAACAGTATTTGAAAGGTTTAATATTAACGTAATAACCGCTGAGAGTGGAAGAGAAGCCATTAATGTTTTGATGAACGAGGACCAGAGGGTAGATATGGTATTGATGGATATAATGATGCCTGAAATGGATGGTTACGAAACTACCCAGAAGATCAGGCGGGAACATAAAAACAGTTCATTACCGATAATTGCTGTTACAGCAAAAGCGATGAAAGGTGACAGGCAGAAATGTATTGAAGCAGGGGCATCTGATTATATCACAAAACCTCTCAAAATCGACCAGTTATTGTCGCTGATGAGAATGTGGTTTTACAAATAAGTTAAAAGTAAAAAATGTATTCATTTTTACTTTTGACTTTTAGTTTTTAAGTTGAAGAAAATGCAACAAAAGATCTTATTAGTAGATGACAGGGAGGATAACTTACTGTCTATTGAAACAATACTTGCGCCTGCGGGCTACACATTTGTTAAGGCTCTTTCGGGAAGAGAGGCTCTTAAAATATTGCTGCATGAATTCGATTTTGCATTGATATTAATGGATGTAAAAATGCCTAACCTGAATGGTTACGAAACTGCAACCTTAATTTACCAGCGCGAGAAACTAAAACATATTCCAATCATTTTTATTACTGCAAATCATTACGGCGAGGAGCATGTATTTAAGGCATACATGAGTGGCGCGGTGGATTATATATACAAACCAATCAATCCCGACCTGTTAAGGGCAAAAGTGGGTGTATTTATTGATCTCTATAAGAAAAACCGGATGCTTCTTGCGCAGGAGCAGAAGCTCGTGAATATCAATAAAAACCTGGAGCTGGAAGTTCATGAAAGAAAAGTTTCTGAAGAAAAAGTGAAGGAGCTCAATCATAAATTATTGGAAAACATTGAAAGGCTGGAATCAGCTAATCGTGATTTAGACAGGTTTGCATTTATGGCCTCGCATGATTTGCAGGAACCATTAAGAAAAATGATGATGTTCAGCGACCGGCTGAGCTACAAATACAAGGATATTCTTGATGATGAAGGAAAGATGTTCATTAGTAGAATGCATCATGCAGGCGAACGAATGCAGGCCCTGATAAAGGATATTTTATTATTCTCAAAAACATCTCTTGAAAAACCTGTATTTGTAGAGAGTGATCTGAATGTTATTTTATCTGAAGTGATGGCTGATCTGGAAATAAGTATCCAGGAGAAGAATGCAACCATCAACGTTACCCACCTCCCTTATCTGAATGTTAACCCGGTGCTGATGCGGCCATTATTTCACAACCTGCTGAGTAATGCAATTAAATATTCAAAGAAAGATGTGGACCCAATGGTGAAAGTATATTCCGAATTCAGTAGCAACGGGCAGAATGGAAGTGGTAATAAAGAAGCAAAGAGCAAATACTGCAGGATATATATTGAGGACAATGGTATTGGTTTTGAGCAGAAATATTCTGAACAGATATTCGGCATGTTTAAAAGATTACACCTGCACACAGAATTTGAAGGGACCGGAATAGGTCTGGCACTTTGTAAAAAAATTGTAGAGGAGCATAATGGTTTTATTACTGCGAGGAGTAAGGTTGGCGAAGGGTCGGTATTTATTATTTCGTTGCCGGTGGTGCATGTTGGTTCACAGCTTACTGCAGAAGAAAACTAGATATTTGTAAAAGAAATGTACATAGAAAATCAGCATCCTCTATGTACATTAAACGATAAACTTATGAGGCCTTGATTAACTTTTTCATGACTACATTTTTCCCGTCAAATATCCTAATAAAATATATTCCAGGAATAAGATCAGAAACAGAAAGCGAAATAACATTCCCTGAGAGGGATGTGTTTCGATTTATTTCCCTTATTAGCGTTCCCTTTAAAGATATAAGTTTGATATTTAATCTCCTTCCCTTTGTTTCAATATTGATATTGACAAGGTTTGTTGCCGGATTAGGACTAAGGTTGACCTTGAGTTCAGCGTTTTGTAGCTCATCTGCAATGTCTTCAACTGGATTTAAAGAATAAAACTACACACTTTTAATTACGTTCTACCCCGTATTGTTGCGGTACTTATCACCTTGAAACTACGGTTTTTTACCGTAGTTTTACTACATTTTGTATTTGAGATATTAGATTCAAAAAAATAGGTGATTTCTGTTAAAACAATCATAGACTTATCTCATTAGCTTGTTTTGTCTACTTAAGAAACCTTATAAGTATTTCGGTTTCGCAGCCACAAACGGCGATCAGTAGATTTGTTATCAAATATACTTTTGGAAGAAAAGAAACCAATAATCATAGTTCTTTTATATCTTAGTTTCCATATGTCTCCTAAAGAGAGGCACACTCGTGTTAATAACCCATTAAAAACACCTTAATCATTATGGAGTCAATAGACAGACCCGCTCCTATATCCAAAAGCCAGGATCCTGACATGGATCCTAAACAGTTATTTTCAACAATAGGAAGCGCTCTAAGAATCCTGGTCATTGGTTTTCAAATATTTATAAAACAACTCGTCAGTTTCGTTCTAGGGTTGCTCTTGTTTATCAAGAGAAATTTAATCTGGCTACTGATCGGAGCAGTTATCGGGTTAATATATGGCTTCTACATCAGACAAACGCAAGGAGAGCTCTACAGATCATCCCTTATCGTAAGGACGAACTTTAACAGTGGACGTAATCTCTATGAATCAGTTGATTTCTTTAACTCCCTGATAAATTCTTCCAATCTTAAAGAACTGGCTGGTTTATTGCATATCAATGAGTCTGAAGCCGCATCAATCAAGAATCTGGAGGCCCAGCCGGTAAAAAGTGAGTTAATTACGGCAGAACTTTATCAAAGCACATTTCTCGATATAGAATCTGGTAGAAAACCTCGAACCGACACTTTTTGGATGAGAAACGTGAATTATGAGAACTTTAAGGAAGCCCTTACGATATACGACTATCCCGTTCACGAAATATCGGTTTTCAGCAACGACCCTATTATTTTTTCGAAGATACAACAGGGAATTATTGACAGAATATCAGGCAACGATCTTCTTCATAGAATGCATGCAACAAACATTACATTAAGAAAACAGGAAATCGATTTGCTCAATGCTTCAATTAAAAGCCTGGATACATTAAAAAAAGTATATAATCAACGATTAGCCGCTTCTCTTCCGGAACAACAGAACAGTAGCCTCACTATTTTGGGTGGAAACCACCTTACTGCATCTCCACCTGAACTGGAATTATACGATAAACTGCTTGATCTCAACGAAGAATTAAGAATTACAACCAGGAAACATTTGATAAATGATGAAATTGTCCAGGTCTATTCTCCTTTTTCGCCTGTTGGAACCAAAGACTCTTTTTTTATTCTGGATATTAGTAAATTTTCGTTAATCGGATTAGCTATTTCGTTTTGCATTGTTTCACTTATTTCATTATTTAGATTTATCTCTTCACTTGAAAAGCAAAAAATGACTTCGCCCGTCACAAATCAATAATGCAACAAAGATTTTTAAAGATCTAACAAAGTAAAAATGCTTAGATCTACTATCCAGCTAACTTTATTTTCAATCTTAGGCATTGTTATCAACTTTGTCATACAGTTGGCTCTGGCATACTTCTTTGGAACATCAGAAAGCAGAGATGCATATTATGCCGCGATGACAATACCCTCTTACGCTGCAGTGGTGTTTAATGGTTCCATAGGCATGGTTTTGGTTCCTTTTATTATAAAACATACGCTGTTGCCCGAGGAAAATGGCAACCACGATATTACATCAGAAACCCTCAATTTCACTTTCATTATACTAACAGCAATAGTTATCCTTTGTTGTATTTATTCATATCCCATAGTAAGACTTATTGTACCTGGTGATAAAACCAGACTTCTGGAACTAACAGTACATCTTTTCCGGATATTAATGTTAAATACCTTGTTTATCGTTTTGAACAATCTTCTGTCATCAGAGTTCCATTCACGACGCTCCTATTTATATCCAGCGGCTGTACCAATAATTACGAGTACTATTTCATTAGTTGCCGTTCTTATCGCCAGTAGAAGTTTAGGGATATATAGTCTGGCCTATGGAACGCTGGCTGGTAGTATTTTAAGTTTTATTTACCTTTTTGTTAATCTCCAGAAAAAATTCTCCTATAAATGGAAGCACAGAATACATTCAAGAAAACTGAATAAATTGCTTATTGCAGCTTTTCCCTTATTCAGTTCAGGTATCCTCTTCCGTTCTATCACTGTTCTTGAAAGATACTTTGCAGCCAGACTTTCGCCCGGAAGTCTCTCTTATCTGGGAAATGGTAATCAGATAATGCTCATCCTCGCCACAATTATATCGTCAGGTATTGCAACAACGTCTTATCCTTTATTATCAAAATACTGGGCAGAAAACAATTTGGCTGATTTTCGAACAACCTTCAAGAAAGGATTTGACATCATTATACTTATTATGTTCCCCACCATCGTTCTCTTTTCAGCATCCGGAAGAGATGTGATCACGATCTTATTCGAACATGGAGCATTTAATAATAACGATACAAACGCACTTTATAATACGCTTCTGGGATTAATGGGCTCGTTATTGTTTGCCAGCCTGGGCAATATTGTTTCAAAAATCCTCTATATTTCTAATAATACTAAAGTAGCGGGAATAATCGCTTTAATTAAAGTTGTTATTTATATTATTTCAGCGATTGTACTTACTCAATCACTCGACTATGTGGGTCTGGCAGTGAGCTTAAGTATCTGTGATTCTTTCAGCATAATATGTTCTCTATTGTTTATTCAACAATACATCACCGATATTAATATAATGTATCTCATAAAGCGCATGGTGTTAATAGTGGCGATCTCTATATTAATTTATATTTTTGTTTACCTATTTCAAAAATATATTTTTGCCACTTCCATTTTGATCCTAAGACCTATACTTGCTGCATTATTAATTTCATTTAGTTTTTGGGGAATATTCACATTTATAATAAAAGATGAATATTACATAGCTATGAATACCGTCGTGAAACGTAAACTCTTTTCTAAAACAAAAAGCTGAAAAGCCTAATGCATCAAATGACATCCTTGAAAATATGTTATATTTATAATAACAAATTTGGTCAGTACCCGATTCTCGAAGAATATTGTTTAAAAACTAACAGAGAGGGACATAAAGTTTTCTATATTGGAATATCAGACTCCACTCAGCAATTTGTTTCCTTAGAAGGCATTACTGTGTCGTATGTAAAACAACAAGGGAAATTAAAGATGGCCCAAGATATCGTCCACATACTCAAACAGATCGACCCCGATATCATTCATGTTTTTCATTTCAGAGGATGTTTTCTTATTCCTTTTCTATTAGGGAAAAGAAAGATATCGGTTCTTGATGTACGAACAATACACGTAGCAGACAAAAATGGACATCATAGCAGACTAAGCTTCTTAAAAAACAGGCTTACCTGGATGGAAAGTTTATTTTTTAAATACAGTATTGCTCTTACAACTGAAATAAGAAAAATACTCAAACCATCCTGGCACCACATTCCCATAATACCTCTCGGAGCAAACCCATTCAGATTGCAGCCCCCAGATAAAGGGGAAAGAAGAATAAAAGAACGGAAACGATTACATATTAATGAACCAACAATTGTATTTATTTATTCCGGTACAATAAATCCAATCCGTCGTGTGGATGATATTTTATTGTCGTTCCAAAAAATGAAATGCAATAAAAGCTCTCTGCTGATAATTGCCGGGGATGACAAAGATGATCCGGGCACCCTGTCCAGATTAAAAAAACTTGCATCACAGATAGGTATCGGGGAAAAAGTCATTTTTACGGGATTCGTGGACTTCAATCATTTGGTTAACCTCTACCTTGCATCTGATATAGGACTATGTTTCATTCCTCAAACCAATTTTTTCGACCTCCAGCCACCCACCAAACTTTTTGAGTATATGGCAGCCGGATTGGTTCCTATTGCTACTAATACCAGCGCAGACAAAGCCATTATTACAGATAATATTAACGGGTTCTTATGCAACGACACTGTTGAGGATCTGTCATTAACCATGTCGAAAGTGTGCATAGAATTTGAAGAAGAGTCTAAAAGGATTGTGAGTAATGCCCTATCTTCCGTACAAATCAACTCCTGGGATCATATTATTGATAAATACCTGTACCCATATTATGAATGCATATTAAAAGAAAACAGGAATGAACACTGCTAAACCTTCAATTATCAATTATTATAAACTTGTTATTGTTGGCCTGCTGGTCCTACTGACCACTTTCTTAAGAGTGTCATTACTTGTCTTATCACCACTTATTGTCTTTTTTTTGATATATGACCTGAAATTTAATATCAGGACTTCTTTAATCAATTTATTGTTTGTTATAGCAATTTCGTATATTATTTCACTTTTTAACGGGGGTTATTTCAAATATAATCTACTAAGTTTTTTTTATGTTATTCCATTCTTATTCCTTCTATTTACCAAACCCCAAAAAAAAGACCTTTTCCCAAACCTCTTTGATTTTTTCATCCTTGTTCTAACCTTTATCACTTTTATCAGCAATATCATAGGATTTATACAATATATCAATTTTCCAAACGACGACAGTTTTGCTGGTCTCTATGGAAGATTTACTGTAACCCAAAATGGATTATCAATCATTAATGCATTATTGTTTTATTATTATTTGAAAAAATATTTTATCTCGAATAACCTCTTTCATTTTGTATTGTCTTTTATTTTTGGACTTTCATTTATTATGGGCTTCTATGGAGGAGGGGTAATGGCAGTAATTGCAACATTCTTTATACAATCGCTGGAAATGAAACCCAGTCGGATTTTGCAAACCGTTATACTTTCGTTACTAGTTATACTTGTAGTTGGATCCAGTATCTATCTGGTCAGACCGCAGACACTTCGATATAATTTAAATATAATTAACCGGTTTAGCGGCAAAACCAATGAACCTGCCCCGAGGAAGCTACTTAGTTACCGGAATTACTATATTGCCTATAAAGAAAATACCAGAGATCTTTTGTTTGGATCAGGTCCTGGAACCTTCAATAGTCGTAGTGCATTTGTAATAGGCAGTCCTGACTATTTTAAACCTGCCGCCTCTCTCAAATCTTCAGTTCAGCCATATTATTTTAAAAATTTTGCTTATACGCTTTGGAATGCAAATAATACAGGGAAATGGAAAGATGGTTTTATGAATCAGCCATTTTCTTCTTTGCTAGCGTTTCTTGGCGAATACGGTTTAATCTTTACTTCTTTGTTCTTTATTTATTACATCAGGCAACACAGAACTGTAATGAAATATGCTATATATGATGAAGAGAAAAAATTAATCAAAGACACTTATAATTTCATTTCCATACTTTTGATCTTTTTGTTAATAATAGACAATTATGCTGAATATCCGGAAATATCTATTCTTATGATTCTATTAATGAAACTTGCAGAACGAGAACTGGGGAGGACAGTTTTGAAACCTGAAATAAAATGAGAAAAAAAGTACTGTTTATCATGCAACTGCCACCACCGATTCATGGGGCCTCGCTTGTTAACAGCAACATAGCAAACAGTGAATTAGTAAAACGAAGTTTTGATACAAAAATACTAGAAATCAGATTTGTATCGAATCTCGATCAAATGGGAAAGTTTTCTGCTAAAAAGATAGCGCTTATTTTCCCTTTAATCTGGAGACTGCTCCGGTTATTGACGACATTCAGGCCCGATCTGATTTATTTCACAATAACCCCTAAGGGGTTTGCTTTTTATCGTGATTCAATATTGGTATTCTTGATAAAAGCATTTCGCATTAAACTCGCATTTCATCTGCATAGTCGCGGAATCCAGCAGTCAATCAAAAGCAACTCTGTCAAAAAAATTATTTATAAATGCGTATTTAAAAACGCAGAGATTATCTCCCTGGCTAAAAGCCTGAATTACGAATTTGATGGAATTCCTGTAAAAAAAATACACATATTGCCTAATGGAATAGAAGGACGTCAGTTCGATTATTCAAAAAAAGATTCTACAGAACCGGTTATTTTATTTCTCGCTAATCTTTTTAAGAATAAGGGAATCTTTATATTCCTTGAAATAATAAAACAACTTAAGGCCTCGTCTATTAGTTTTAAAGCAAATATTGTGGGAAAAGATGGGGACATTTCAGTTTCCCAACTAACGGGCTTAGTCAAAGATTATAATATTTCTGATGTTACACACATTTCTGGAGCCTTGTACGGCGATCAAAAACATCAAGCACTCGAAACAGCTTCAATTTTTGTTCATCCATCACTTGATGAAGCATTTCCGCTAACCATTTTAGAAGCTATGCAGGCCGCACTTCCTGTAGTGGCTTCTTCGGTGGGAGCAATTCCTGAAATGGTCGTTCCAGAAATTACAGGATTTGTTTGCGAGCCGGGCGACATTAAGGATTTTTGCAAGAAGCTAACCCTGCTGTTAAATGATGCGGATTTAAGAAATAAAATGGGAAAAGAATGCATCATGCAATTCAATGGAAACTATACAATGAAACGGTTTGAAAACAGGCTAAAAGAAATCATTGATGATATTTTAGCGTAATCCTTTCCCTCATACTCTCGAACATCTCTTCCAGCGTCTCTTTTATTCCATAAGTAAATTGCCACTCCGGATAATGATCCTGGAACTTACTTACATCGCTTATATACCAGATGTGGTCACCAATTCTATTGGTTTCACTATAAGAATAAGATAATTTATTGCCGGTGATTTCTTCACACATAACAATGGCCTCAAGCATCGAACAATTTGAAAACCTGCTGCCACCCGCATTATAAACTTCACCCATTCCAGGCGACTTATAATAATGCCAGAACATATTCACCAGATCATAACTGTGTATATTATCCCTGACCTGCTTGCCCTTATACCCGAATACCGTATAATGGTTTCCCGTAATGGCGCATTTCATTAAATAAGCCAGAAATCCATGTAACTGTGCACCCGAATGATTGGGACCTGTTAAGCATCCACCCCTGAATACACCTGTATGCATATTAAAATACTTACCGTATTCCTGCACCATAATATCTGCAGCAACTTTCGAAGCACCAAATACAGAGTGTTTACATTGATCGATACTCATGGTTTCATCAATGCCTTTTTCAAAATATGGATGTGATTTATCTATTTCCCACCGGTTCTCTAATTCAACTAACGGAAGATAATTAGGATTATCTCCATAGACTTTATTAGTAGATGTAAAAATGAAAACTGCTTTAGGACAATGTATTCTTGTTAATTCAAGCATATTAATTGTGCCTGTGGCATTCACACTAAAATCGGTAAGCGGCTCCTTCGCGGCCCAATCATGGCTGGGCTGCGCGGCAGTGTGAATAATCAGAGAAATATCCTTACCGTATTTTTTAAATATTATTTCCAGTGCAGTATAATCCCTGATGTCTGAGCTGTAATCTTTGTAGTTGGAGAATTTTTCTGATAACCTGTTCCTGTTCCAGTCTGTAGAAGCTTCTTTACCAAAAAAATACTGGCGGAGGTTATTGTCTATCCCAATGATAAGGTCAAACTTATCGGAGAAAAAAGAAACGGCTTCGCTGCCGATCAGTCCACCCGATCCGGTAATAAGGGCTATGTTCATAGGTTGTAAAATTAAGCAAAAGCCACTTTTCGCAAACGGAATTTGCAAAGAAGGAACAGTAAGATAAAATGAGGATTAGTGGTTAAATATCTTTTCCAGAGTTTACCGGGTTCCTGGACCAGCCTGTAGAACCATTCCAGTCCTGCCTGTTGCATCCACATAGGAGCCTGCGCAATATTTCCTGCGTGAAAATCAAACGCGGCCCCAACAGCCAT
>CAYLVR010000006.1:13162-43879 GCA_964387165.1 uncultured Chitinophagaceae bacterium
ATCGCTGCATTTATTTTTCCGAGATGCCCAGCCACCCATTTTTCCTGCCTGGGGCAGCCCCTTCCAACAAGTACGATATGTGCGCCACTGTTATTAATTTTTTTGATATCAGCAAGATCTTCTTCCGGAGTAGCTTCTCTGAAACGATCAGCATGTACACCAGCTATTTTTACGCCGGGATAATTAATATTGATAAACGCAGTGAATTTTTCAAGTGTTTCGTCGGTACTTCCGTATAAATAAACACTCAGTTTTTCTTCGCTGGCCCTTGCAAGTACATATTTAGTAAGAATAGGGCCCGTTACTCTGTCTTCAAGACCGGCCTTGTAAAAACTGTTCAGCGCCCACCGGATTGGCTGACCATCGGGTACCACCATATCCAGTTTACCAACCAGCGACCTGAAAGATTTATTTTTTACAGTCTCTATTAATCCATGAACAGCCAGCGCTGAAACACCAAAGCTTTTATTGATCCTTGCATTCTCAATTATTTTCTCTGATGCCCTACGATAATCGGTAATGCTGTAATTAGCAGTGAATAACTGCAGTTTAATATCTTTATCTGCATCTACCAGCGACGGAGGAATGATGGGCATTCTTTTCCTCAGCAGTGCATAAGCCAACTGGCCGGTGGTCTGTCTTATAATTCTCAGATCAAGCCCCATGCCCGCGTTCCTTACATAAAAGGCATCATATTCAAAGCGGCGGAAAATGGTAGCAAAATCTTTTGCCGGGCCACGATATCCCTTAACCTGCGACAACCCGGTAATACCGGGCTTCACCATGTTACGAAACTTATATCCTGCAACCACTTTCCCAAACTGGTTACAATCATTGATCATATGTGGTCTTGGCCCAACAACGCTCATCTGTCCTGCAAACACATTTAAGAACTGGGGAAACTCATCTATGTAAGTAAATCTTAAAAATTTACCGACCCTGGTAATACGATAATCGTCCACCTGTGCCTGTAAGCTATTAGCATCAGAATTGATCACCATGGTCCTAAACTTAATACAGTTAAATATCTTCCCTCCTTTGCCTACCCTCCTCTGTATAAAAAAAATCCCTCCCTTCGAATCCAGCAGAATCAACAACCCGACAAGAGGTATCATCCACGATAAAACACCGATGATCATGACAAGAGAGAAAGCGATGTCCGACAATCTCTTAAAAAAGAAATACTTCGGTTTGTCGTCAACGTAATGCCTAAGTGAGATTTTTTCCGTCTTTGACCGATCGCCGGTCAAATGTGCTAAGGTTAATGCCGTCTTCATGCTCTTTTCTCAGGGTAACTCCCCCAATTGGATTTAAGATAGTTTTTCAGGAATAAGTGTATTTTGCCAATTTTCTTGACTATAACAGGAATGGAAACGTTGCATCAAAAAGAAAATTGCGCAAAATCAATTTTTTAATCCTTTAATAATCAATAAACAAGAATCCTAAAAAACAAAGTTTAAACTTTTAACATCCTCAATCCCATAAGCAGACAGCCGGGGGTTCAAAAGGGTATTTACCCTTAATTTGGCAATATTGGTACCAAAACTTTAGTTTTGCTCACCTTTAACTATTCTCTTATCCCTTATGTACGAACAGAATTATCACAATGACGACTTAGGCAAATTCTCCTTCCTGGTGACCGGAGGAGCAGGATTTATAGGCTCCAACATAGTAGAATATCTTATCCAGAAAGGAGCCGGAAGGGTCAGGGTACTCGATAATTTCAGCACAGGTTCCGCTGAAAACATAGAACAATTCGCTGGCTTACCTTCATTTGAATTGGTGGAAGAGGATATTCGCAATTTTGACGCCTGCCAAGAGGCGATGGAAGGAATAGACTATGTTCTTCACCAGGCCGCATTGGGATCGGTACCTCGCTCAATAAATGATCCCATTAATACCAACGATAATAATGTTACTGGTTTTTTAAACATACTGGTAGCTGCACGCGACGCAAATGTTAAAAGAATGGTGTACGCGGCAAGCTCAAGCACATATGGTGATCATAAAGGTCTTCCTAAAATAGAAGAGCAAATTGGGAACCCATTATCTCCTTATGCAGTTAGTAAGTATATTAATGAGTTATACGCAAGTGTTTTTTCGCGTACCTATGGCTTTCATACTATTGGACTAAGATATTTTAATGTATTTGGCCCCCGTCAAAATCCAAAAGGCCCCTACGCTGCAGTTATTCCTTTATTTATTCAGTCGGCATTGCAACAAAAACCAGCCTCTATAAATGGAGATGGTGAGATTAGCCGGGACTTTACATTTATTGAAAATACTGTGCAGGCAAATATCAAGGCTCTATTTACTCCTATTGATCATCATGAAGTAGTGAATGTAGCCTGCGGAGAAGCAACGAGCCTTAATGATCTGTGGAAGATGATCTGTTCAAATGTTAATATCGACATTGAACCGATATACGCTCCTGCACGTACCGGGGATATACAGCATAGTCTTGCCTCTATAGAAAAAGCACAAAAGCTTTTTGACTATCAACCCTCTGTTAAAATGACAACAGGATTAAAAGAAACTATCGAATGGGGGAAAAAAAACAGGATGTTAAACGTTAATATTTAATATCAACACTGAACTTACCGGCCGCGGTTCCCAGCTCGCTGGCAGCAGCATCGCTGATGCGTAATGTAAGGCCCACACTTTCTTTCATATCGGGCAACTCTCCCAGCACTTTTGCATAAATCGATTTATTCGTTTGAGGGAAAGTGATTTTTACTATCGTTCCTACAACAACATTGCTTATCAGCGCATAATATTTACCGTCATTCCAACCGCTGCTGCTTTTAAATATACCAGCAACACCTGATTTTGATTTGCCGCTTTCTTCATACAAGCCTTTAAAATATCCGCCATTTTTTGCGGATGGACCTGACGATCTTGGAACTGAAGTAGCTACTGGTTGTGGAATAGCCTCCTGTTTAACAGGCACAGGTTCTGATTTTACAGGTGCGGGCACCGGTGGAACCTCAGATGTGTTTTTTGATATGGAAGCCGTTGCATTCGCATTTTTCACTTTTAAAAATCCAACGATCAGTTTCATACCTGCCTTTGCCTGGTCCCGGGATACAGCATTCCATTTTTCAAGTTGTTCAATGGGTACTTTATTATGGTTGACGCTAATACGGTACATCCATTCTTTTTCTGCAATCACATGATATAAGGGAACAAATGTTTCTCCCGCACCTTTAACATCATCCTGAGAAAAATTAGTACTGGTAAGAGGAATTTTTATTGATTGTGCAATTTCAAGAGGTGCATCAATTGACAGTTTATTATAATCAGAAAGATCCTTTACTGATACATTATATGCTCTTCCTATACTGGATAAAGTTTCCTTTGCAGCAACTTTATGTGAAAGATAAAGATTAGGAGTGATTCCGTGAACGATATTATCCTGCGCAAACACGCATTGACCAATAAACAGGATAGCCGACGATAACAAAATATTTCTGATTCCCATAGTTAATGATTTCACCCTGTAAAGATGAGTAAATTATTTAATTGAATGATTAACTGTTCCCGCTTTTAAGAATTCTCCATCTTTTCGGATAATAATTATTAACCCTGTTTCCCAACAATTTCACCCATCCCAGCTTCACTCCTTCATATTCCACCAGGGCCCATCCCTTATTACCAGTTTCAAACTTAACATCTTCTTTGTGTAAATATTGCAGTGCTGCTTCTTTTTTTAACGAAATGCTAAGAAGTTCAGCATTTACAATTTCAGATAAAGCCAGCTCGTGATCGGGTATCAGTTCCTTATTTATCAGTCTGCCTATTCGAGTTCCTGCCTTCTTCGTATAAAGATTAGCGTGAACAGCGGCAAGTTCCTGGTCCAATATTTCCGGGAAAGCAAAAACATCCTGTTCATGATGGTATAAACTATATGCTGAAGGTTTTTCTATCCAGTGCTCAACGATTGCCTTTTCGGAAGCAGTAAGCTTTGACAGTTTGCTTTTGCGGGGGTAATTATTAAAAGACTCTTCTCCATCCCTTTTCCTGAAACAGGCTATAAAAAATCCTTCTCCTTTTAAACGGTCGGGAAAAAAGCGATATGCCGGTGCATTATACTTAGGGCCGGAGGTTTCAATAATATTCCATTCAGAGTTTATCTTAACCTGCAAAGGCTCTACATCAAAATGTTCACATATCCAATCGCACATCTGCTCATCTTCTTCAGTTGAATAAGAACAGGTTGAATAAATAAGTACACCATTCTGTTTTAATGCAGGGTAAGCATCTGATAATATTCTTTGCTGCCGCTGTTTACACATATCAACCGCTTCCTCGCTCCATTCTTTTACTGCATCAGGATCTCGTCTGAATAATCCTGAACCCGAACACGGCGCATCAATTACCATAACATCGAAATAATTTTCAAGACGCGCGAAATCACGCGGATCATTATTCGTAACTATATTGTTAACAGCACCCCATTTGGATAAATTCTCAATTAAAATATTTACGCGGGGTTTGATAACGTCGTTGCTGACCAGTAAACTTTTTTCATTGATCAGCGATTGAATATGTGTAGATTTTCCGCCCGGAGCGGCACAAAGGTCAAGAACTTTTATTTGATCGTCGAGATCAACGAGTTGTTTTAAACATTGTTCCAAAAACATACTCGATGCTTCCTGCACATAATATGCCCCACCATGTAATAAGGGATCAAAAGTAAAAAAAGGACGAGAGGGAAGATAATAACCGTAATTGGTCCAGGGAATATGTTGCATGCCTTCAAAAATTCCCCTGCGGTCCTGCGTTTCACGCAACTCTCCAAGCCTCCCTTTTTCAAATGGGGAGAGCAGGTGTTTTGATGGGTTAAGACGAATGGCGGTTATCCTTTCATCGCTTTCATGTACCCCGGCAAATGTGTTTTTATTAAATCCTTTTACTCCTTCGAGTGACTCGAGTAATTTCCCAGGAAGCCGGCCCATTACAAAGCTTTAATTTCGGTTACCAGTTGCTGCAATACATTTTTAGCGTCGCCAAATAACATAGACGTTTTGGGTTGAAAAAATAAATTATTTTCTATACCCGCATATCCCGGTTTCATACTTCTTTTATTTACAATAACCATTTTAGATAATTCAACATCAAGTATAGGCATCCCGTAAATAGGTGATGAAGCGTCTGTTTTTGCAGCCGGGTTTACCACATCATTTGCGCCCAGCACCAGCACTACATCTGTTGTGGGGAACTCTTCATTGGCCTGCTCCATTTCCAATAATTTATCATAGTTAACATCCGCTTCTGCAAGCAGAACATTCATATGACCGGGCATACGCCCCGCAACAGGATGAATAGCATACTTAACATCAACCCCTTTATCAGTTAATATCTTTTCCAACTCATGACAAACATGCTGCGCCTGTGCAACTGCCAATCCATAACCCGGAACGATCATTACTTTCGTCGCATAACTCATCACTACCGCAGTGTCACTGATATTAATTTCTTTATAACTACCCTGGTCCTTACCGCTATCACTTTCTGTTTTGGTTCCGCCAAATGATCCGATCAATACATTTTTTAGCGAACGATTCATCGCACGGCACATTAAAATAGTTAGTAATGTACCAGCCGCGCCTACAAGTATTCCTCCTGTAAGCATTGCTTTATTATCATACAAAAATCCACCGCACGCTGCAGCTACACCGGTAAATGAATTTAATATTGAGATGACCACTGGCATATCCGCACCCCCGATAGGCAACACAAACAAAACTCCGTATATGACAGATAACAAGAGAATCAGATAAAAAACAGCTTTAATTAATGTTATTTCCGGAGAAATCAGGCAATATACGGTCGCGACAATGATCAGGAACAAAACGAAAAGATTTACGATATGCTGGCCTTTGAAAGAAAAGTCTTTTACTTTTCCATTTAACTTGGCCCAGGCTATCATACTACCGGTAAAAGAAACTGTACCAATGATTAACCCTGCCAGGATAATAAATAGCTCACCTGTATGCAAAGAGGTACTATCGGTCAAATGATCAAACTCGACAATAGAAATCAACGCCGCGCATGCGCCCCCCATTCCATTAAATAAACTTACCATTTCGGGCATGGCGGTCATCTTAACTTTCTGCGCCGCAAGGGTTCCTACAACCGAACCGACAATTAACGCACTAAATATCCACCCGTAATTATGCAGTTTTTCCCCTTCAGATTCAAATAGAAAAATAGTTCCTGCAACCGCAATAGCCATACCAGCCGCAGCAATTAAATTACCATTGCGCGCAGTAGCAGGGTTAGATAACATCTTTAACCCGACAATAAAACTGATGCTGCCAATCAAATAACATATGGTGAGTAAGCTGAACTCCATGTTAATTCTTTTTCTTTTTAAACATGGATAACATCCTGTTTGTTACTACAAATCCACCCACTACATTCACTGTTCCTAATATCACAGCGATAAATCCCAGTGTTAATGCCAGGTAATTATCATGCTCTGCCCTCCCCATTATTATTATAGCTCCTATAATTACCACTCCATGTATTGCATTGGCCCCGCTCATTAAAGGGGTATGCAGCACACTCGGCACTCTCCCTATTACTTCTATACCTAAAAATATCATCAGCATCACGATATAAATCATTTCTTCATGTGCAGTGATCCAGTTTAAAATATTCTCCATATCAAACAGGCTTTATCTTTTCGTGTATAATAGAATTGTTATAAGTTATACAGGAACCTTTCACCAGGTCATCTTCAAAATTCAATATTAATTCTCCATTTTTATCTGTCAGTAATGCCAAAAATGTCAGGACATTCTTACCATATAATTTACTCGCATCCGAAGGCATTAAAGAAGAAAGTGAAGAATTACCAATAATAGTCACACCATTTACAGCAACAGTTTCATTATTTTTTGTATGATCAGTATTTCCACCTGTTGCCGCCGCAAGGTCAATAATTACTGAGCCTTCTCTCATTTTTGCGATCATTTCCCCAGTTACTAATACAGGAGCTTTTTTGCCAGGTATTTGCGCGGTAGTAATTACTATATCAGCCTTCGCAATACTTGCGGCTATTTTTTCTTTTTGTAAACTTATAAATTCAGGTGATTGCTCCACTGCATATCCTCCGGCTTTGGAAACATCCACCGCTCCTTCTACCTCGATAAATTTTGCGCCCAAACTCATTACTTCTTCTTTCACTGCGGATCTTGTATCAAATACTTCTACAACAGCGCCCAATCTTCTCGCTGTTGCTATTGCCTGTAATCCCGCAACACCCGCTCCCAATATTAATACCTTTGCCGGCGCAATACTTCCTGCCGCAGTCATTAACATCGGGAAGTACCTCGAATATGTGTTGGCTGCGAGCAATACAGCTTTATACCCTGCAATATTTGACTGTGAACTTAATACATCCATACTCTGCGCACGGGTCGTACGGGGTAACATATCAAGGCTAAAGGATGTAATTCCTGCACTCGCCCATTGCTGCATTAATTCAGCATTATACAATGGCTGGTAAACACCAATAATTATTTTTTTATTAAATTGATTAATTTCAGGAGGGTGATGAATAGTCAGGATAATATCCGATAAATTAATGATATCCTTTCGTTGTTTTATTTCTGCACCGGCATTTACATAATTTTCATTATTACTGAATGAACGTTCACCCGCTCCATCTTCTATTAAAACTTTAATATTTTTCTTTACCAGTGAAGAAGCTGCTTCCGGTAAGAGGGAAACTCTCGATTCAAATGTGGGTTCTTTCAGGACGCCAACAACCATAGGTTGAAAATTATTTGGTAAGATAAAATATTTTGTCGACTTAGAACCGGATAGAGAAGTGCTGTTTCACTTTAAACCCGGATTCAAAAAACACAAGACCTATAAAAAACAAATCTATAGTAAGCATAACCGATTCGTGATTCTTTATATATTTCCATGCCGACTCCATTTCCCCACTCCAGTGAATATCATCAAATATAAGTATCGATGACTCTGACGTTTTAGAAAGTAATTCATGAAAATATTTAATCGTAGGCTTTTTACGATGATTACCATCAATGAAGGCAAGATCAACCCGAGGAATAGCACCGACCATCTCAGGAAGTGTATTGTCGAAGTTACCTGTAACGATACGCACATTATATAATTCCAGCGATTCCAGGTTGTTTTTCGCTTTAGAGGCCACCACAAAATTTCCTTCACCGGTCACCACCACTGAATTTTTATCGGCAGCGGCAAGATATGCGGTGGAAATTCCCAGCGAAGTTCCCAGTTCCAGAATATAATGAGGCTTATAATATTTTGCTATACGAAATAGAAGCGCCGCATACTTCGGAGATTTTGCCGCCCTTGCCGTAATCGAAGATACACTTCTTGAACCGGGACCCGCAACAGAACCCGCACCGTAATCCTCTAATGGTACTGGCGTATTATCTGTCAGTAATTTACTGCGCAGATCCTCAACCTGTTTATATTCAGCATATTTAGTTTTATCGTTCAGCACATCCCTGATAAAAGAAAAAACAAATGGCGAATGAATGCCATGTCCTTTCCCATTGGAGGACGTCAAACGGTAATGAAGATATTTTATAGCCTGTTTAAGGGGTGAATACATTGTTTGTTCTGTACATTATTTTCGCTCCCATGTTTCAAATCTGTATGCGTACGCATGCTTCTCATCCGCTTCGAAGGACATAGAAGCAGTTAGTTTCCATTCATTTTCATTGATCTCTGAGAAATAAGTATCTCCCGCTACAATTGCCTGTACTCTCGTCATATAGATTCTATCCGCAATATTCATCGACTGCTTATATATTTCTCCGCCACCAATTATTGAACACTGTTTAGCATCGGTTGCCGCTGCTGCTTTTAAGGCATCTTCTATTGATGAACAAACGATAATTTCCGGATCCACCCCGGTCTCCTTCACTAAAGTTTCGTTCGACACCGTAGGCTTTGGCCGACGGCTGTTGGCAGCCGGAGAGGGAACTGGCATATTTCGTGATATTATAATATTCGTTCTGCCTTTCAATGGTTTTCCAAGTGATTCATAAGTTTTCCTACCCATAATTACCGGTAGACCCCAGGTAACATTTTTGAAGAAAGCCATATCATTAGGCAGTCGCCACAACAATTTATTATCCCTCCCTATTACATTATTTTCAGATGCAGCTACAACTAAACTTATTATCATTCAATAATTATTATACTGCCACCGGCGCTTTAATGGCCGGATGAAACTGGTAATTTTCCAGTATAAAATCCTCGAAAGTAAAATCATCAATATTTTTTACTGAAGGATTTAATTTTATCACTGGTAAGGGAAAAGGTTTTCTTGATAATTGCAAGCGAGCCTGTTCCAGATGATTATTATACAGGTGTACATCGCCAAAAGTATGCACGAAGTCTCCGGGCTCCAGGCCACATACCTGCGCAATCATTATTGTCAGCAACGCATATGAAGCAATGTTAAATGGAACACCCAGGAACACATCGGCGCTTCGCTGGTATAGCTGGCAGCTTAATCGGCCGTCAGCCACATAAAACTGGAACATAGTATGGCAGGGCATCAGCGCCATCTCCGATAGATCACCAACATTCCATGCACTTATAATGATCCTGCGACTATCAGGATTTTTTTTGATCTGATCAATCACATCGGCCAGCTGGTCGTAAGTTTTTCCATTCGCACCCTCCCAGGACCTCCATTGTTTACCATACACCGGGCCCAGGTCTCCATTCTCATCGGCCCACTCGTTCCAGATGCTTACACCATGGTCCGTAAGATATTTTGTATTCGTTTCGCCCTTTATGAACCAAAGCAGCTCATAAATGATGCTCTTAAGATGTAGCTTTTTAGTAGTAACCAACGGGAACCCTTTTTTCAGGTTGAAGCGCAACTGGTAGCCAAAAACGCTTTTTGTACCCGTGCCAGTGCGATCCGTTTTATTTACTCCATTATCGAGTATATACTGAACTAAATCAAGATACTGCTGCATATATGCAAGGTAAATAAATTTTGGTTCCGTAATTTCGCACACTAAATTCCAACTTTGACATTTAATGAACATTTTGAGCCGGAACTGCTGGAAGGATTAAGTTCAATGGGTTTTGAGAAACCAACCCCAATACAGGAAAAAGCTATTCCCATCGTTCTTGACAACAAAGACCTGATTGCCTGTGCGCAAACCGGCACCGGTAAAACAGCCGCTTTCCTGCTTCCCATCATCAATAAAATTTTTAAGGCGCACACCGACGAGGTAAATACACTGATCATCGTGCCTACCCGCGAGCTGGCTATCCAGATCGATGAGGCACTGCAGGGATTCGCATATTTTACCCCTATCACTGCTATCGCCATTTACGGAGGCAATAATGGCACTTCCTTCGATCAGGAAAAAAAGGCACTCACACAGGGAGCTAATATTATCATTGCTACCCCGGGGCGATTAATTGCCCATCTTAACCAGGGATACGTAAAATTTGATACAGTAAAACACCTTATCCTTGATGAAGCCGACCGTATGCTGGATATGGGATTCAGCGAAGACCTGAATCGTATCATCAGCTACCTGCCTACCAACCGGCAGACATTATTATTTTCGGCCACAATGCCGTCCAAAATAAGAACGCTGGCAAACCGCATTCTTAAAGATCCCGCAGAAATAAATATTGCTGTTTCAAAACCCGCAGAAAAAGTAATACAGGGTGCATATCTTGTTTATAATACGCAGAAAGTCGAATTAATCAAACAATTACTGACAGGAAAAAACCTGAAAAGCATCATCATTTTTTCTTCCACTAAAAGCAATGTAAAACAGCTGGAAAAAGAATTAACCAGCCTGGGATTAAATGCGGCAGCTATTCATTCTGATCTTACCCAGGACCAGCGCAACGAAGTATTAAGGAATTTTAAGAATAAAAAATTACAGCTGCTTGTTGCTACAGATATCTTATCAAGAGGAATAGATATTGATTCAATCGAGCTCGTAATTAATTTTGATGTGCCTGGCGACGCAGAAGATTACATTCACCGTGTAGGAAGAACTGCACGTGCTGAAGCTACGGGTGTTGCATTAACGTTTGTGAATCCTGCCGACCAACGTAAATTCAGAAATATTGAACAGCTTATTGGAAGCGAAGTGAAAAAATTACCGCTTCCTCCTTCTCTGGGTCCGGCCCCGGAATATAAACCTGAGGCATCGAACCCAAGAGCGAGAAACTGGAAATATAAGAAGAACAATAAGCGCTGATTAGTGTCTTTTCTCGAATATGACCATTTCACAACGCCTGTTCATCCATGCTGTATTAGGATCCTCATTTTTAATAGCAGGACTTTTCTTACCATAGCTGCTTAATACCATCCTTTCTGCCGAAATACCTCTACTGTTCATATACTGGAACACCATCTTGGCCCTCTTCATCGATAACGGTGAATTGTAAGTTTCGCTTCCCGCCATATCGGTATGTCCCTTAAGGTGAACATACAGGTTCTTATTTTCTTTCAGCCTGGCTATTACTTTATCGATTGTGTTGAATGCACTTGATGTTAATGAGAACTGATCGTAGTAGAAATAAACTGTAAACTTCCTTGCAGCAGGTAAACGCATCGGATCATCTGCATCCAGTTCGTCAAACGGATCTTCATCCAGTGCTTTTTCACTATTTATTCTATTCTTAAGGTCTTCTGCATTCCTGATTGAATCCTCCTGTACTTTTTTCAGTGAGTCAGCGTTATTCAGCAGGTAATAATTATTGATAATAGTTGTGATATTAACTCCTGAAGAATCTTTTTTATCCGCCTCTTCTTTTTTCTGCTTTTTAGATTTGAATGGAATATAAATACCCACATGATACATTAATGTATTAGCGATATTTTTACTCATTGCGTACCCATAGGCCCCCTGTGCCTCTATCATTACTATTTTACTGGTGAACTTAACACCCGCACCCACGGGTGCGCTTG
The DNA here is from genome assembly GCA_964387165.1 of uncultured Chitinophagaceae bacterium. GTDB lineage: Bacteria > Bacteroidota > Bacteroidia > Chitinophagales > Chitinophagaceae > Flavitalea. Next base: position 25,131 of record CAYLVR010000006.1, read on the forward strand.
TGTAAGATTCTTTTTTCATGAGGTTATTTATACCTCCCGAAATAAATGGCTGTAATTTGTATTGCCCTCCTAATAAATGATAATAGACCGTAGCGTTACTTAAAAAATACGTATTTGCTGTTGCACTACCTACAGGTACGTCTTTTGTTGTTACACGCCCCTTACTCACCCCAAGATCGACACTCATTGAAATATTCTTCGTAAAGTTTTTATATACCGAAGCAGCAGCGGACCTGTTTGATTTATTTACAAATGGTAAAAGATAAGAATTGCTTTGTCCACCCGTTCTCTGTTGTTCAAGCATTCCGAATTCCTGCGCCTGCAATTTTAAGAATGGAGAAACGAACCATCTTTTATCAAGTTTCTTTATTTCAGGTTTTTTTTCTTCCTGGACAGTGCTGTTGCTTTTATTTTTAACGGTATCGCTGGTTGTAACCTGCCCCACGAGAGTTTTTTTGCTGGTATCGATTTTATTGATCAATGTATCCGGGATTTCCGATAAAGTATCGTATTTCGCCAAGATAGAATCCACGTTGGTGATCATCTGCGAAAAAGCACCAAAGGATGTTGTGATCATTAAAACTAATAAGATAAATTTTGGCTTCATCGGATACGTTATTAAAAGTCAAATTTTACTGCCAGCTCTGTCCCATTTCTTTTGAAGCCCGCAGGATTAAATGCGGATACGTTTACATCGTACCCAAGTGATAACATTAGTTTCGAATACCTGAACTCCACGTTAGGAACAAGTGCATCTTCGTACCGGTAACCCAAGCCCAATCCAACACCTGCATCCATGCCAGGTATTGCTTTCTGAAAAGAAACATTAAAAAAATGTTTTAATGCTTTTCCCTGCCAGTTCAGTGTTGTGTAAAACGCACAGTAATCATTTTGCGGAGTGATATATTTATAACCGCCCTGTATGCTTAATAAATAATTCAACCTGAAATCATCAGATTTAGCATCATCGGTGTACGCTTTATTAATATGCATAAGAGATGCACCAATATGCCATTTATTATATTGTGAATTACTGAATGCAGATATACCTGCATTGAAATCAAAATGGTTATACGCCCATCCGCTTGCGAGCCTGTCGCCACTTGTCATTCCTTCAACCGGACCGTACTGATCAAACTGGTCACCAAATAAAGGTTCACCATTTATATTTAACCTGCTCTGGTAATAACTACCCTGAACGCCTACCGCAAGGTAAATTTCATTTGGTGCTATCGGTATGGCATAAGAAATACCAAACAATCCCATCGTATTATTTAATATTCCTTCGTTTGATTTATCTGAAGCACCACCTGCACTGATACTTAAATATCCGGAATGTTCGGCTTCCTTCCCTGCAGCAGATAATAATGGAAAATCCACCATACCACTAATGCTCTTATAAGCCATCATACCATCATACCTTACATTTCTCATGTTGAGCTTAACGGCACTGTTCTTATCAGTTTTGAGCGACTGATTGTACCATATCGCCATATCCTGTATGCGGGAAAAATTAATTTCCTGCGCCTTGGCGAAACTGGCGATGAATAAAAGGTTTAACAGGACTAAAAGATTTTTCATAAATAGTTGTTTATCGCACCAGGGATATCATTCCTCTTTTCTGTACTCTTTCGTTACTTGAATTTGTTCCGACAATTATCCACATATAAGTTTCATTGGGTTGCATCGCACCTTTAAATCTTCCATCCCATCCCTGTGAAATATTATTAGTGGTAAACAGCAGGTTACCCCACCTGTTATAAATATTAAAATAAGTAAGATTGAAAACACCATTTACAATCGGACGAACAATGTCATTTGTTCCATCACCATTTGGTGTAAACACTTTTGGCACCCAAACATTTTCTTCTGTAAATCTTAACCTTACCGGACTACCATTAACAATTGTTTTTCCATCAGCCACCGCTGTTATAGTTACATAACCTGCCTTTGTACTGGTCAAATATATTATGGCGTTGCCATTTGCATCTGTTACTGCTGGCTGCGGAGTAATAATTGTAGCCTCGCCGGAAGCAATAGTAAATGTTACCTGTGCCCCAACCATCGGGTTTCCTTCATTATCCACTACATGTGCACGAACACTGTTTGTTGCAGTATTATCGGCAAATGCATTATCGGTCATCATCACAATATATGTATCCGGGTTACCAACATCAGGGAAAGTTGTAAATCTTACTTCGGCAGGACTTCCATTAGGAATTGGTGTACCATTCAGATCCGCAGTTACAGAAACAATACCAACGGTTGTGCTGGTTAATGTAAGAACTGCATCGCCGTTTGCATCTGTAGTGACCGTAAGCGGTCCCCCTGCAACAGCAACTCCCGTATAACTAAAAGTTACAGTCTGGTTAGCAACAGGGTTTCCATAAGCATCAACAATATGTGCGCGAACAATATTTTCAGTAACTCCATCTGCATCTGCATCATTAACATCAATAATTATTTGTGTATCAGGATTTGCAAGATCAGGGGCACCTGCAACGAATTCAACTTCGGCGGGGCTGCCATTAATTATGGGCGTTCCATTTACTGTAGCCGTAATATGAACCAGACCAGCTGTTGTACTTTGCAAATTAATTATTACAACTCCGGCCGCGTCTGTAGTTAATGTGGTAGATCCGACAAATACAGCGGTACCATCGGCAAGTGCAAATGTTACCGACTGACCCGCAACCGGGTTGCCGTTTGCATCTGTAATTACCGCACGAACTGTAGTTAAATCAACATCATCTGCAATAGCAGTCCCATCAACTACCTCCAGTTTTGTTGTTGGAGCATTTACGCTTGGCAAATCAGATATAAATACAACAGTAACAGGACTATTATTTAAGGCAGTCATTGGCACACCATTTACTGAGGCAGCAATTTCTACCGGTCCGGCAACAGTGCTGGTTAATGTTAATACTGCATCGCCATTTGCATCTGTAAATACAGTTAATGGAGAGGGTGTAGCAGTTCCGCTATTAATAATAAATGTTACCGTTTGTCCTGCAACCGGGTCCCCAACTGCATCAACAACATGGGCACGAACACTATTTGTAGCAGTGCCGTCTGCAAGTGATCCTGTTGTTACAACTATTAACTGTGTAACAGGATTATTAATATCTGGTGTGTTATCTACGAATAAAGAAGTGGCAGGGCTGCCATTAATAAGAGGTGTACCATTAACATCGGCAGTTAAATTAACAGTGCCGGGATTATCACTAACCAGGTAAATAAAAAATTCGCCATTTGCATCAGTGGTTCCTGTAAATGCACCGACAAATGAGGCACCAATTCCATTATTTGATAAAGCGAAGGTAACAGTTTGATTAGCTACAGGATTTCCGCCTGCATCAGTAATTACTGCTTTCACTATATTTTGTGCAGTGCCATCAGACAATGCACCATCATCAACAATTTCTATTCTTGTAGTAGGAACATTTACGACAGGAGAATGATCAACGAACTGAATAGTTTCGGTATCATTGATAAGAATGTTCGGAGTTCCTGCAACAGTTGCAGTAACTGTTACTGGTCCTATTACCCCACTTATTAATGTCACTATTACTTCACCATTAGCATCTGTAACGCCAGTAGCAGAGACATCAAATGTCGCTGTGCCGGAAGTCACTTGAAATGTTACAGTCTGATTAGCTATCGGATTTCCATCTGCGTCTCTTACAATTGCTTTTACTGCATTTGTTGCGGCATTATTTGCAATAGCACCATCATCCACAACCTGCAATTCTGATTGTGCCGCATTAGGTTGATAAGCAATAAATGTTACCGTTTCTGCAGCCGGATTAATAAAAGAAACCCCATTTACTATCCCTGAAACATTTACTGTTCCTACAATACCACTTGCTAAATCGAGTTGAGCATTTCCAGCTCCAAAAGATCCTCCTGTAACAACGGCTACAGTTACATTGCCTGCAGTGAAATAAACAGTTACACCATTTACCGGGTTACCGTCGGAATCAACTACATGAGCAACTACAATATTTTTATCTGAATTATTTGCTCGTGAGCTATCCTGCAGAACGATAATTTTTGTAGCAGGATGCGTCATATCGGGAATACCCGGGGGAAGCGCCTTACTTTCAAGTTGAAAACCCGTAGTAAATAATAATAGCAAAAATGCCGACAGAATAAATTTTCCGTGGCGTACCAGCCTAAGCAGTGGATTACAGGATCCGGAGTTAACGGGGTTTTGCATTGGAATTTGGATTTATAGTAATAACACTATAGTAACATTACTAAGCCACTCTTAGGTTATACTAACACTTATAATAACTCAACAATCGTAAAAAAATTGTAGTGCTACAAAAAAGAAGTTATAAATACAAGTAGATTGAAAAAATAATCTTCACTTCTATCTCGCATTGAGCGGAGATACCCTCAAAAACGAATAGAACACCACACACTGCCCTTTAGTGGTGACGTAAGCTCTTTCTTCTCTGGATTTCCTTTTTAATTAACCTCAGTTCACGGCCGGTGTGGCCAGAAACAGAACTGTTTTCCTGGGCGCGGCGCATTAAATAAGGTATCACATCTTTAATTGGCCCGAATGGCAAGTACTTACTTACCCGGTAACCGCTGGCGGCCAGGTTAAACGTAATATTATCACTCATTCCATACAACTGCGAAAAGTGCACAGAGGGATTGTTGTTATCAATACCCTTTTCATGCATTAACTGTGTTGCATATAAATTACTGTGTTCGTTATGTGAAGCAACAATCAATGCGATCCTGTCTATATTATTAATACAGAACTTAACTGCTTCATTATAATCCCTGTCGGTCGATGCTTTATCAGGCTGAATAGGGGAGGAATAATTTAATTCAGCGGCCCTGGCTCTTTCCTTTTCCATATATGCCCCGCGAACCAGCTTGGCACCTAAAATAAAAGATTGATGATCTGCTTCTTTTAAGCTTTCTTTTAAAAACTTTAGCCTGTCTTCCCTGTACAACTGTATAGTATTGTAAACAACCGGCCTCTCCTTGTTATATCTTTCCATCATTTTCATGGTGATAGCATCAACAGGGTCCTGAATCCATGTTTCTTCTGCATCAACAAGAACACTAACCTTCGTAGAGGCTGCAAAAGAAATGATTTTGTCCATACGTTCCTCTACCCTTTTCCATTCTTCCTTTTCTTCGGGTGCAAGTTGTTCGATCTGCGCTCGAAACACCTGTGCGAGTACAACTTGTTTTTCTGGCACGACTGTTTCAGACGATGAAGCGGGAGCAGCTTGTTCTCTCATTGCCTTATCCAGTTTTTCAAGGAGCGTAAACCTGGCAAAGCCCGTAACCTTTATACTAATAAAAGGCATATTAGGCTGAGTAGCTGCATATTTTATTACCCTGATAAACTCTTTATAGGAGTGATCAAAACTATCCTCGCCTTCATTTCCTTCCACTCCGTAATCAAGTATTACCTGTACCTCAAATTTTTCCAGTTTATCAGCTACGGCCGCGGTTTCTTCCAGCGTCTCCCCCCCAACAAACTGGTCGAATATGGTATTTCTGATTAATCCCATGATTGGCAAACCCGTTCTAATAGCCCATGGTGTTAACCTCGTTCCCCATTTAACTAACCAACTGATTCTCATAGAAGAAAAGAGAAAACGTGCTTTTTTAAGCTCTTTGTCTGATTTATAGGCAAATGCTGCCTGGGTATTGTCAAATGAGATGGGGTAAGCTTCCATGTCTCGAGGTAATTTGGCCGCAAAAATAGTAAAAGCAAATAATGAACGCGCAGATTGTAAATTGCAACCTGTTTAGACTATGCAAATTACCTATACAGACATCTGGAAACTGACCATACCCATGCATCCGTTCACCATCGCCACGGGAACTATGCGTTATGCCCAAAATATTTTTATCCGGGTACACACAGATGCAGGTATTATTGGTGTAGGTGAATGTTCCGCATTTCCTATGATTACTGGCGAAACCCAGGCCACCTGTTTCGAAATGGCAAAAGATTTTGCAGAACTATGGAAAGGCAAAAATGCACTGGAACTGGAACCCAGACTGGAAGAACTCCACTTGTTTACCGCTTTTAACAGCACCATCAAAAGTGCATTCGATATGGCACTGTATGATATTGCCGCAAAAAATGCTGGTCAACCCTTATATGAATTTTTGGGTGGTGGGGTCAAACAAATGGAAACTGATTTAACAATCGGTATTGATACCCCGGAAAAAATGGCCGCTACAGCAACTGATTTTATTCAACGCGGTGTAACGATGATCAAAATAAAACTCGGGCATAATGCCGGGGAAGATATTTTACGGGTTAAGAATATTCGCGAAACTGTAGGGCCGAGAATTAAATTACGCATCGACGCCAATCAGGGGTGGGCCTATGATGAAGCAGTGAATGCTTTAACAGGGATGGCTGATTTTAATGTTCAATTCTGTGAACAACCCATGCAATCCTGGAATGATGAACATTTACCATCGTTGAAAAAAATTTCTCCCATTCCTATTATGGCTGATGAAAGTGTATATGATCATCATGATGCCGAGCGCTTAATTAAAAAAAATGCCTGCGACTATGTAAATATTAAGTTCTCAAAATCAGGAGGAATTCATGAGGCTATAAAAATTAATAAAATTTGTGCCGCCAATAACATCCCCTGTATGATGGGCGGAATGTTAGAAAGTCGCGTGGCTCTTACGGCATTCGCGCATTTTGCGTCAGCAACCGACAATATTATTTTTTATGATATGGATACCTGCATGCTGGGCCACAAAATCGATCCTGTAAAAGGAGGAGTTAATTTTAATGGATTTCATGTCGAACTACCCAACATTCCCGGCATTGGTACCGATGTTGAACAGGATTTTCTGGAAAAATGTGAGCACATCAGAATTTAAATAAACAAGAATGAATAATATAATAGAATATAAGAGCCCTACTGATTCTTTTGTAATTATGACCGAGCTGGTATTGCCAAACGATACTAATGTATTCGGTAATTTAATGGGAGGAAGATTAATGTATTGGATGGATATTGCGGCTGCATTGGCGGCATTAAAACATTGCGCCTCTCCTAGTGTTACTGCTTCGGTAGATAATATTTCTTTTGAAAACCCCATTAAACTTGGCAACGTAGTGCATATCGAGGCTAAAGTTTCGCGCGCATTTAATTCTTCTATGGAAATACATATAAAAGTTTGGGGAGAAGATGCATTGCAGCAATATAAATACAAAAGCAATGAAGCATATTATACGTTTGTGGCGCTCGACTCAAATGGCAAACCCCGTCAGGTACCGCAGGTAAAACCTGTTACCGAAGAAGAAACAAAATTATATGAAGGCGCTTTACGTCGCAGGCAATTACGCCTGGTACTTGGTGGTAAGATGAAACCAGTCGATGCCACTGAACTGAAAGCATTGTTTGCTGAAGAAATAAAGTAGGCCAGAATATCTTTAGCCTGGTATTCGTTAGCAATATTTAACAGATTTCTACCCTATCATTTTTGGGTGGTGCCCAGCTCATTTTAATTTCCTGCTATCCTTTCCCCTGAACCTGAATATCATCGTTCGTTACTTTTTTAATTTCTTTTTGCTTAAATGATTGACCGAAATCCCAGTTAAGGGTTAACTTAAACGCCCGGTTGTAAAACTGATTATATACGGCAGAATTAAAAAATGATGTTTTGATAATTTCTTCCTGCTTAAGCGCCTTTGCAAACATATTTACTAAAGAAAGAGTGATCATAATTTTTCGTGCGGGAACCTCTTTCTTAAATGCCATACTATAGTAATATCTGTTGCCCTTATACCCCTGAAGCGTTACTAAACGAGTATTATATTCTCCAAACCCCTGGATCGTATAATTATTTTTAAGTTTCTGAGTTGCATTAATATTAAAATCCGCTGCCCATCCTTCATTAAATACTTGTAATGCTGAACTGGTATAATCAAGATAATTAATATTGATATTTGTATTTAAGCCCAGGCTCTTAGTTAATTTGGCAAGAGAAGAAATATTTAATCCATATGATTTATTGGATGCCAGGTTTTGTTTTTTTGTATAAGAAACTCCTGCAGGATCTGTTTCGGTAAAATCAACAATCGCACTACCTGTTCTTTTCCAGAAAACTGAACTGTTCAGGAAAAACCCAGAAGAGAATGACCAGCTATGAGCAATTTCTACCTGGTCCGCAGTTTCGGGTTGAAGTTCGGGATTTCCTGATTGAATATTTTTTGGATCACTGATATTTACGTTGGGATTAAGATCCCAGATATACGGACGTGTAAGCCGCCTTGTATAACTAATACTTGCAGTTTGTGTTTCATTAAATTTCTTAGAAATAGTTCCGGTAGGAATAAAATTCGTAAAATTATTATCGAATGGCGACTCCTGTTTTTCGAAGTTTCCCTCTAAATAAGTATTCTCGAGTCTTGCTCCGGCTTCAGTGTACCATCCATTCTCAAAATTCAGCTTTATAAGACCATAACCAGCCAGTACACGCTGTGAGTACCGGAAATAATCTGATCTTGAACCTTCTGTTATATCATTAACTGTAACATCATAACGATTACCCACTTTCCTGTTTATTACTTTTATACCTGATTCAAAAATATGTTTACCACTGGCAGATATTGGATGAATATAATCTGCCTGGAAGGTCCACTCATGATTTCGGGTTTTATTATTATTAAACTCATCATAAACCAATGTATTGGATTGATCAGTTTGTAAAGCATTGTACCATGAATTATCTTTCGATGGAGAATACTGGGCAAGCAACGTAATTTCCTGTCCCTGTTTTTTAAGCTTACGTGTATAACCTAAATTAATATCACTTCCTAAATATCCGTTTTTAGTATTTACAGACTGATAATATTCCTCAATAATATTTCCTTCAGGTGAAGTCAATATATTTTTAAGATTGCTGTCATCCGGCCAGTTTCCAAACCAGGCATTAACGCCGAAACTTAGTTCTGAAAGCGAATCAATTGTGTAGGTAATAGCAATATCACCTGAACCGTGAGGGGCAGAATTTTTCTTTGTTATTTGTTGATTGAAAATAGTAGAGGGCTGTCCATCTTCGAAAGTAGTTCTTTCCAGATCAGCTGTTTTTTTCGATTGCAAACGATGCAAATGGGCATTAAGTGTCATGTTCCATCTGTTCCTGTTCATCGATAATCTTGGATTGATCATCTGCTCCCAGTTACCCGCGGAAATCTCAAGCGTTCCACTGAATTGTTTGTTGTTATTTTTAGTAATGATATTAATAACTCCGGCGGCACCTTCTGCATCATATTTTGCAGAAGGATTGGTGATTATTTCAACAGAGTGAATATTATCTGCGGGCATCATATTTAAGGCGTCAGCCACACTTCGCGCCATCTGCCCCGAATATTTACCGTTAACGAGTATTTTAATATTAGAGTTTCCTCGCATCGATACATTCCCCTGTGCATCAACATTAATGATCGGCGCCTTTCTTAATACATCAGCTGCGGTACCACCTTTGTTACCAGGGTCATTGCCAGCCAGGTAAACCAGCATTCCTGGTTTTTTTTGTATTAATTTCTTTTCTCCAGTAACAACGATCTCATCAAGTACTGAGTTAAACCTTGAGTTAACTGTATCAGTTATCAAAGTATCTGAAGACTGTGCGTTTGCACCCAGCGAAAAACTCCACACGAATAGTATTAAACCTAATCCTACAACAGTAATCCTTTTCAATTCATTTAATATTTACTTTGTCACAAAACATTCAGCGCAGCTTTGATTTTTTCATCAACTTCTTCATCACTGATTCTCCCATTGGCGAATTCCTGCTCAATCTCATTTAAAAACAGATACAACAGCTTTCCATCCACCATTGTGTTAACTGATATGCCCAAAGCTGTATTATCATAACTCTCTTTTGCTAAACAAAGATCAGAAGAAAACCCCTTGTAGATACAAGGGGTAGACCTAACGATTGCTTATATGAGAGATCTCCCAAAAATATCCTTATACTATTAAATATACTTTACGAAATCGGGTGATAAAGTTTCGAGATCAGAAATTACTTTAAACTCCGTACTTTCGCGGCAAATAGTTCTTTGCTATCTCTTATCGACAAATTTGGTTCCCGGTGAAATAACCGGGATTAAAAGGGAACCATGTGTAATTCATGGACTGTCCCGCAACTGTAAGTAACGATAGGTTCTTATCAATTTTGTTCACTGCCCTTTAACGGGATGGGAAGAACGATAAGAATGTTACAAGTCAGGAGACCTGCCTCTTTTGTTTTGACAATGCTTTCGTGGACTGAAGCAATCGATCGACTTTGATAAGTGCCAATTCATTTGTGCTGCCATGGATATCCCTATTCATGCAGCATTATCATGCATTTGCATTTTCTTCCACCTTTAAGCATTTTGGGTTCTAGCAAGGTTTTATTGAATTATTCAATTAAAATCAACAAAATGCAAACTCACAATCTCGGTTATCCAAGAATTGGTAACCAACGTGAACTGAAAAAATCCTGCGAGCAGTACTGGGCAGGTAAAATTGAAGCACATCAATTACAGCAAACCGCCCGCACTATCAGGCAGCAGAACTGGCAACTGCAAAAAGACACAGGGATAGATATTATTCCCTGTAATGATTTTTCGTTCTACGACCAGGTACTGGATACCTGTTTGATGGTAGGGGCTATCCCGGAAAGGTATCATTCATTAATTGAAAAGAAAAAGCTTAAGGAAGTTGACCTGCTATTCGCTATGGCCCGGGGGTACCAGGACAAGGAATATGACCTTACCGCTATGGAAATGACTAAATGGTTCGATACTAATTACCATTATATCGTTCCTGAATTTACCGCAGAACAGAATTTTTCTTTTTTTTCTTCTAAAGTATTAAATGAGTTTAATGAAGGAAAACAACAGGGTTTTAACCTGAAGCCTGTATTGTTAGGACCAGTATCATTTTTATTATTAGGAAAAGAAAAACAGGAAGGATTTCAAAGACTGGAACTAATTGACAAATTGATCCCGGTTTATATAGAAGTATTAAAAAAATTATCGGACAGCAATGCTCATTATATCCAATTCGATGAGCCCTGCCTCGCACTTAATTTAACTGAAGAAGAACGCAATGTTTTTTTGAAAGTGTACAAAACTATTAAAGCACGTTTTCCTGAATTACATATTATTCTTGCAAGTTATTTTGAATGTTATGGCGATAATTTATCAGTGGTGCTTCAGTTACCGGTTCAAACTATACACCTTGATCTTGTAAGATGCCCATCGCAACTGGAAGATATTTTAGGAACTGAATTTGTCAAAACCAAAACAAATCTCTCACTCGGGATTATTGACGGAAGAAATATCTGGATCAATGATTACAAACAATCAATTTCTGTTATTAAGAAAGCCGTTAACATATTAGGTTCAGAGAGAATTTTAATCGCGCCGTCATGTTCCTTATTACACGTACCCTGCGACCTGAATTCGGAAAAAGATGAGTCTAATTTAATCCCCGGCATTAAACAGTGGCTGGCGTTCGCAAAACAAAAATTACAGGAGGTTGTTATATTAAAACGACTTATTTCGGGTGAAGAAAATAAAGAATTGCAGGAGTTATTATCTGTTAACAAAAAGGCTGTTGAAAGCAGGAAAACATCTTCGCTAATCCATGATTATAAAGTAAAACAAAGAACGGCTGAAATAAAGGCAGATGATGCGAAAAGAAATAATCCGTTTAATAAAAGAAAACTTAAACAACAGCAGGCATTGAACCTGCCCTTATTTGCTACTACTACGATCGGATCATTTCCACAAACACCTGAAGTACGTTCATGGCGCGCCAAGTTTAAAAAAGGCGAATTAACTCAACTGCAATACGATGAATTAATTGCCAGGGAAACAGAAGAATCCATCCGATGGCAGGAGGAAATAGATATGGATGTACTTGTACATGGTGAATTTGAACGAAATGACATGGTGGAATATTTTGGTGAACAATTAAATGGTTTTGTATTTACTCAGAATGGATGGGTACAGAGTTATGGTAGCCGCTGTGTAAAACCTCCCATTATTTTCGGAGATGTGAGCAGGCTAAACCCTATGACCGTACGCTGGTCGTCCCATGCACAATCGCTTACAAAAAAATGGGTAAAAGGAATGCTTACCGGGCCTGTGACTATTTTACAATGGAGTTTCGTAAGAAACGATCAGTTGCGAAGTGAAACCTGTAACCAGATCGCATTAGCTATTCGCGATGAAGTGATAGACCTCGAAAAAGCCGGAATAAAAATTATACAGATAGATGAGCCCGCAATTAGAGAAGGATTACCACTAAGAAAAGAAAATTGGAAAATATATCTCGACTGGGCGGTAAAAGCATTTCGTATTTCCGCCTCAGGTGTTAAAGACGAAACACAAATACATACGCACATGTGTTATTCTGAATTTAATGATATCATCAGCGATATTGCTGCAATGGATGCAGATGTAATTACCATTGAGTGCTCAAGATCACAAATGGAATTGCTTGATGCATTTGCAGCATTTAAATATCCCAATGATATCGGGCCCGGGGTATATGATATTCATTCGCCAAGAATTCCGTCTGTCGAAGAAATAAAACACTTGCTGGATATAGCCTTACAGGTTATTCCAGGTGATAATTTATGGGTAAATCCCGACTGCGGATTAAAAACACGCAAATGGGAAGAAACAAGAATCGCACTGGTGAATATGATACAGGCAGCAAAAGAAATGAGAGCAACAGTAAAAAATAAGATCAATGCTTAATTAAAACCATAACGGGGTAATATATTATTGCCCCGTTATTATTTCAACTATATGGATAATCAAAATAAAAGAATAGAAGAATCAGTTACTCGAATATTTAAGGCCGTTTTTCCCGATAGCACTAACCATTACGATACCTTATTTGGAGGCACCGCCATGTTGTTAATGGACGAAGTTGCATTTATTACCGCCACAAGGTTCAGTCGCCAGAAAATGGTAACCGTAAGTAGCGACCGTATCGATTTTACAAAACCCATACCCGCAGGAACGATCATTGAATTAGTGGGCCGGGTGGGCCATATAGGAAATACCAGTCTTAAGGTGAATGTTGAGATATTCACAGAACAGATGTACTCCAACCAAAGGGAAAAGGCGATCAGTGGGCAATTTACCCTCGTAGCCATTGATGAAGAGAAGCGCCCACAGATTATAAGGTAAGCCGCATGTTTTCCCTATCTCGTAAGCGATATTCCCGATTGCGTAGCCTGTTGAACATGTCGCGCAGGTAATTTTGCGCCTCATAAATCAAAATAAAATGCGACTATTTCTTCTGGCTACCCTAGTCCTTGCAGCATCTTTTGCTTTTTCACAGAATGGATCTATTAAAGGAACAATCAAAACCTCCGACGGCAAACCTGCCGAGGCGGTAAGTATCTCTTTAAAAGGAACTTCCAAAGGTTCAATAGCCGGTAAAAATGGCAACTATGAAATAAAGAATATTAACCCTGGCCAGTATATACTCCAGGTTTCTTATGTTGGAACGGTAACCAATGAGCAGCCTGTAACGATCAGTGCCGGAGAAAGAACAATTGCAGATGTCGTTTTGAGAGAAAACGAGGCGCAGCTGGAAGAAGTGATCGTTTCGGGGAACAGCAAGAAAAAAGCGAGTGAATATGTGGCAAAAATGCCTTTGAAATATGTAGAGAATCCGCAGGTGTACAATACTGTTTCTTCTGAGTTACTAAAGCAGCAGATCATTACTAATTACGATGATGCGCTGAAAAATGTTCCGGGTATTCACCGTTTATGGGAATCTACCGGCCGTGGCGGTGATGGTGGTTCTTATTTTACGTTACGTGGATTTGAAGCACAGGTAACCATGCTGAATGGTTTGCCCGGTCTTAGCAATGGAAGCCTCGATCCGGCTAATATTGAGAGAATCGAAGTTGTTAAAGGCCCCTCAGGTACTTTGTTCGGCAGCAGCGTGATTGGTTATGGTGGAATTATCAATAACGTAACTAAAAAGCCTTATGATGAGTTCGGAGGAGAAGTGACTTATACTGCAGGTAGTTTTGGATTAAACAGAATTGCAGGAGATATCAATATTCCGCTCAATAAAGAAAAGGGACTATCACTGCGCGTGAATACCGCGTATCAAAACGAAAATAGTTTCCAGGACCAGGGGTTCAGAAAATCTTTGTTTTTCGCTCCAACATTATCCTATAAAGTAAGCGACAGGCTTTCTTTTCTTTTAGTAACTGAATTTATGCAGGAAGAAAAAACAAATCCTGCAATGTTATTCCTGGGAAGAGATTCGGAACTTCAATTTGCTGATTTGAAAGACCTGAATTATAACAGGAAATTATCGCTCACCAGCAACGATCTTTCTATTAAGAACCCTACCTATAGTTTGCAGGGCCAGATGAATTATAAATTATCAAACAACTGGACATCGCAGACTGTAATTTCTCGTGGACAGGCTAACGCTGATGGATATTATACTTACCTGTATGATAATGAAGATGGAATGCGTGATTTTGGATTGTGGGCAACAAAAGAGTTATCCCATACCGTAACTTCCGACATTCAACAGAACTTCATTGGTGATTTTCACATCGGTTCTTTCCGGAACAGGATAGTAGCCGGCGTAGATTATTTCGATAAAAAAGTAGTGTATTCCGGAACAGGCTGGGACAGGATACATAATGTAAATGCACAGGGTGAGGTGAGCTATCCTGATCCTTCATCGCCCGTTTATCTTACCAAACAATCGGTAGATAATTTACTTGCCAACACTGAACCAAGTCCCTTTACAGGTTCTACACAAGTGTACAGCGCTTATGCCTCCGATGTATTTAATATCACCCCTTCGTTATCTGCAATGGCTAGCCTGAGAGTTGATTATTTTAATAATAAATCGCTTGAAGCAGCAGGTGAAGGTTACGAACAAACAACACTATCACCTAAATTCGGGCTGGTGTACCAGCCTGTTATTGATAAAATATCTGTTTTTGCAAATTATATGAACGGTTTTAGAAATATTGCTCCCGGACAGGTGACTGTTAAAGTGGGTAATTCAACTGAATACGTTTCAAAAGTTTTTGAACCCGAGCACGCCAATCAGTTTGAGGCAGGTGTTAAAACAAATCTGTTGAACGACAAACTGACTGCTACAATCAGTTATTATAATATTGAAGTAGCTAACCAGTTGATGAGTGGTATTCTGAATTCTGCAGATGAGGCCCAGGGCGGAAAAAGTCGCAGCGAGGGAATCGAGGTCGATATTACCTCAAGTCCTGTAAGTGGATTAAATATCATTGCAGGATATAGTTATAATTTCAGCACAGTGCTGGAAGGAGATGGTATAGAAAACATTTGGTTCGAAAAAGGCAAACGCCCCATCTGGGCCGGGCCGAAAACTTTAATTAATGCGTGGGCCACTTATACTTTTGAACAGGGTACAATAAAAGGTTTCGGCTTAGGTGTCGGAGGAAATTATGCAAGCGATAATGCCACATTAAATAATACATTAACAGGGGTTTTTATTCTTCCAGGATATACGCTTATTAATGGATCAATATTTTATAACGGAGAAAAAGTACGCGTTGCTTTCAATTTAAATAATATTGGCAACAAGGATTACTACGGAGGCGGATGGAGTACAGTTAACCCGCAGAAACCGAGAAATTTTGCAATGAGTGTTGCGTATAAGTTTTAATATTATTTGTTTACCGGTCATGCTTTTTATTAAATAAAAAGATTTCAGAGTGACGATGTCTTGGTCTTTGGCGGATACTTGTAGTACAGTATATCAATATACTATATCTTCTTCTGTCCTATTGCAGTCATCACCATATCTAGTATTTCTTCAACAGGTGCATCGTAATTAACAGGAAGTTGTTCTTTAAAACGGACCGAAAGTATTGTGCCGCGCTTTTTCAATTTCAATCCTTTTTTATCAAAGGCCGTGCTAAATCCATCAATAATTACAGGAACAACAATAGGTCTGTTTATCCTGATCATGTGGGCGGTGCCTTTTCTTCCTGGAGCAAACGGTGTGGTTGTGCCCTGTGGAAATTGTATGATCCAGTTTTTTTCCAGAGCCCGTAATATATTTCTTGTATCAGAAGGATCAAGACCCTTTCTTTTTTCACTGCTGCCTTTGCTCCAGGTTCTTCTTACCGTAATTGCACCGCCTGCTGTTAATAATTTACTTAACCAGTTCCTGCGCATCGTTTCTTCGGCAGCCACATAGTTAACTTTTGTAAAAGGATTCAGTAAATAATATGGAAAGCCGAGTTTGTTTTTCTTTCCCCACTTTACTGCGCAAAAAATATGTAACAGTGTAATTACATCTGCGAAATACGTTTGATGATTACTAACAAAAAGGACGTTGTGTTTAGGTAGTCCTTTTAAATTTTCCGTTCCGGAAATTTTCAGTTTATTAACTACAGCAATACTCGGGTAAGTAATTACGCCTACTATCGCATACAATAGTTTCCTGAAGATCTTTATATTGTTGAGCCTGTCCTCTAAAGCCATAGTTCGCGAAAGTATTAACTATTTGTCTTTGCCTAAATAAAAAGGGTCTTGCCCTAAGGCAAAACCCTTTTGTATTTTGAAAAGCTAAATTATTCTTTAGTTTCTCCGCCTTTCTGCTCTTCCTGCTGAAGCTTTTCCTTCAACTGTGCAAGTGCTCCAAGGTCTCCGAGGGTAGCTTTCTCAACTTTGCCCTGGATGTTTTTAACTGCTTTCCTGGTATTATCGGCATCAACGCGTTGCTCTTTCTTCACAGCTTCTTTTTCTTCAACCTTCGCTTGCTCCCATATTCTTGCATGAGATACAACGATTCTTTTCTCGTTGCGGTCGAATTCAATCACTACGAACTGTGCAGTCTGATCAGCGCCTACGCTTGTACCATCTTCTTTTGCAAGGTGACGGTTAGGAGCAAATCCTTCAAGGCCGTAAGGCAGTTGAACGATAGCACCCTTATCATCTTTACGGATCACCGTTCCTTCATGAATAGTTCCTGGAGCGAACGTATCCTGGAGCGTGTTCCAGGGATCTTCCTCAAGCTGTTTGTGTCCAAGCTGCAGTTTGCGGTTCTCCTTGTCAATACCCAGGATGATCACGTCGATATGACTTCCCACCTTGGTGTACTCCGAAGGGTGATTGAACCTCTTCAGCCAGCTCAGATCACTGATATGGATCATACCGCCGATACCCGGGCTAAGTTCAACAAACACACCGTAAGGAGTGATGTTTTTCACCAGTCCTGCGTGTTTGCTTCCTTCAGGGAATTTATTTTCAATTGTGCTCCATGGATCTTCTGTCATTTGTTTGATAGAAAGACTCATTTTGCGGCTATCCTTATCAAGGGTAACGATCTTAGCTTCGTGCTCATCATTTAATTTGAAGAACTCTTTAGCATTGATTGGCGTATTTGCCCAAGTGATCTCGCTTACGTGCACCAAACCTTCAACACCCGGAAGTATTTCAAGGAATGCGCCGTAATCTTCAATGTTTACTACTTTACCTTTCACCACGGAACCTTCTGTAATAGTTTCTGGTAAAATATCCCATGGATGCGGAGTTAATTGTTTCAGACCAAGGCTGATACGTTTTTTCTCATCATCGAAATCAAGTACCACTACTTTCAGTTTCTGGTCAAGTTTCAATACCTCGCTCGGATGGCTTATGCGGCCCCAGCTGATATCAGTGATATATAACAGACCATCGAGACCTCCAAGATCCATGAACGCACCGAAATCGGTAATGTTCTTGATGGTTCCTTCGAGTACCTGGCCCCTTTCGAGTTTGCTCATGATCTCTGCACGCTGTGCTTCGATGTCGCTCTCGATAAGCGCCTTATGTGATACTACGGCGTTCTTGATGGCTTCGTTGATCTTTACGACCTTGAATTCCATGGTTTTGTTTACGAACTGGTCGTAATCTGTAACCGGTTTAACGTCGATCTGTGAACCTGGTAAGAATGTTTCCATTCCAAACACATCAACGATCAATCCGCCTTTTGTTTTAGAAGTCACTGTACCAGTGATAACCTCACCTGTTTTATGAACTTCAACGATTCTTTCCCATGCGCGGGTAATACGTGCCTGCTTACGGCTGAGGTTAAGATTTCCCTCTCTATCCTCCTTTTCAACTACCATCACCTCCACCTCATCACCTGTTTGCAGACCCTGCATGTCGCGGAACTCATTCAATGATACAAGACCATCGCTTTTGAACCCGATGTTGATTACAACATCAGTTTTGGTTAAACCAACCACGATACCTCTTACCATTTCACCATCCGTAACGGCTTTGAAAGTGCCTTCGTAAACAGAGTCGTACTTCTTTTTTTCTTCTTCAGAATAAGAAGCAACATTGCGCTTGTCAATGCTCCAGTCGAAATCATCGTGCGCAGTCTCCACCTTCGGAGCAGCCTGCTTTACAGGTTCGTTTGTTGTCGCTGTAGCCTCCAGAATGGGAGACTCCTGAACGTCAGCGTTTGGGTTAACAATATTGTTATCAGACATAATAAAATCCCGGTGTTTTATACGGGGGTGCAAAGATACAGTAAATTCGATAAAATCCCAGTCAGGCATTAGGTGAAATGAAGGGGATTTACATCACTGAATTTGCCGCAATCCAGCCGCTCGTCCAGGCATGTTGAAAGTTGAACCCTCCTGTTATGCCATCTACGTCCATGATCTCTCCGGCAAAATATAAGCCGGGTAGTTTTCGGCTT
>CAYLVR010000007.1:0-2248 GCA_964387165.1 uncultured Chitinophagaceae bacterium
AGGGAGCGTGCGTCAATACGTCTGATCAAATTTTTTAACACGGCAACAAAAAAGGGAGCCGTGTCTAATCTTGGCCGATGAACACGACTCCCCCGTTGCCCTTCTCTCAAAGGGTTACGCAATGGATTTTACAAGCAAAAACGGTTCCAAACTACCCCAGTCCGGCTGGCTTCTGGATTCCGAGTGGGCAGATATATTGGAAATCGAAGCCAGGAATTTCCGCCAGAACTGCCGGAAGTATGGGATTCCATTCAAGACTTTCGGCAACATGATGTTGGTAAAGGCCGAAGATTTTTATCAATTTGCACCTGGTAATGCAGAGGAAGAATAATGGCAAGCATCTCGCAACTGTCTGACGGAAAAAAACTGATTCAGTTTATCGACGCAGAGCAAAAACGCCGGACGATACGGCTTGGAAAAGTTTCGCTCCGTCAGGCAGAGGCGGTGCGTTCGCACATTGAACACTTGGTTGCATGCAGTTTACTTAGGCATTCGATCGAGACTAGGACGGCAGTCTGGTTAAGCGAAATTCCAGCAGAACTTCACAGGCGGCTTGCTGCCACTGGTTTAATTGAAGCCAGAGACAAGCCTAAAGAGTCACCAGAAGTGGAACTAAAAACATTTCTTGATAAATACATAAAAATCCGGTCAGCAGACGTGAAGCCTGCCACTGCTACGGTCTGGAGGCGAGCCAGAAAACACCTGGTCGAATTCTTTGGAGAGGATAAAAATATCACTGTTATTACCGCTGGCGATTGCAAAGACTTTCGATCATACCTGAAACTTCGCGGTCTAGCGGAAAACACAATACGTAGGACTTGCGGTGTTGCAAAGCAGTTTCTGGAGGATGCTTATGATCGCGAATTGATTAACAGAAATCCATTTCGTCATCGGGAATTGCCGACGTCCACAGACGGTAACAAGAAACGTCAATTTTTCATTGATCGTCCAACAACGGAAAAAGTTCTTAATGCCTGCCCAAACAACGAATGGCGACTGATCTTTTCTCTTTGCCGATACGGTGGCCTGCGTTGCCCGTCAGAATTGAGAAATCTTAAACTGTCAGATGTCAACTGGGCGGAAAAGCGGATCTTAGTGACAAGCCCAAAGACAGAGCGCCACGAAGGGCAGGAAAGCCGGATTATCCCTTTGTTTCCTGAACTGGAAAAGCACCTGCTTATTGCCGCTGAGGAAGCCATAGAGGGCCAGGTGAATGTGCTGAAAACAAAAACAGGAAACCTGAGAACCCACATGCAGCGAATCATCGAAAAAGCCGGTGTGCCCGTTTGGCCAAAGCTGTTTCAGAACTTACGTTCAAGTCGTCAGACGGAACTTGAGCAGGAATACCCGTCATATGTGGTGTGTGCCTGGATGGGAAATTCTCAGGCCATTGCTCGCAAGCACTACTTGCAGGTCATCGACGATCATTTCGAGCAAGCATCAGGCGCTGCAGAATGCGCTGCACAAACTGCACCAAAGCAGACAAAACTAGATAAATCCTAATGAACGGAAAAAGCAGAAAACCGCTTGAAACACCATGTTTTCAAGCGGTTTTTATGTGTACAATAGTGGGCAATACAGGACCAGCACATTGCTCATTTTCTAGCCAGAAAACACACTTTTCACCACAGAGCGCTGCAGTATGCGATGCACAGGCATCTTAGGCATAAGCAAAAATAGCTGTCAATAGCATAACCGTCCATCTTCTGCATGTCTTTATCCATCTTCGTCCGCGATTGATGCTCAATCGTCCGTGGCCCCCAAAACTCAAAAAATCGTGGTGTATAACTCCTTCACACAAACAAAACATGTGAGGTGAGGAAATGAAAACCACTGTGAAATTGCTGACACGCAAAGAAATGGCAAGAGAGCTTCGGGTCTCCCAGCCAACGCTTGATGCTCAAGTTAGAGATGGGATGCCACACATAAAAATCGGCAAGCAATACCTGTTTGATTACACCGACGTAATCACATGGCTTAAATCTCGCAGTCAGTCTGAGCTAAAGGACTGAGCACGGAGGCCGCCAGGGAGGGCTTTTCGTTTAACGTTTGTTTGCATCGCTATTACCGCAATCACTATTAACAAGGGAGGGAGTTATGACAGAGCTGAAAACCATCACCGCGGACGAATTACGCTTGATCCTCGAACTGCATCGGCAGTGGCGGAACACAGATGGCGAGCAAGGTCAACGGGCCGACCTGCGTGGTGCCGACCTGCGTGATGCCGACCTGGGTGGTGCCGACCTGC